>CAXBGJ010000285.1:0-3983 GCA_963975045.1 uncultured Marinomonas sp.
ACAAGAATTACTAAAAGTGGCTTAGAGACCCTACAGGATTACTTGACCATTACAAGATATAGAGATCACTTGTTTCAAGGAAGAAACGATGGCTCGACGACCACGACTATACCTACCCAATTGCCCATTACATATAATTCAACGCGGAAATAATCGCGATGCGTGTTTTCGTGATGATTCTGACTATAGGGCATACCTGCACTTCATGCGTGAAGCGGCTGAGCGATAGGGTGTATTTATTCATGCTTTTGTACTTATGACGAACCATGTCCATATACTGGCTACGCCTTCTACCGAGGAGTCTGTTAGCCGCATGATGCAATCGATTGGTCGTCGTTATGTTCAATATTTTAATCATATTTATTCTCGAACAGATACTTTATGGGAAGGGCGTTACAAGTCGACACTTGTTGATACAGATAACTATTTGTTAACTGTGTATCGCTATATCGAGTTGAATCCTGTGAGGGCGGGAATGGTGGAACACGCGGCAGATTATCCATGGTCGAGTTATCCTCATAATGCGGCAGGTGTAGAGATTCAAATGCTTACGCCACACGACAGTTACATCGCTCTTGGCTAAACCTCTGAGCTGAGAGCAAGTGCGTATCGAAAGCTGTTTCAAACACACATTCCTGACATGGATATAGAAGCTATTCGTTTAGCAACCAATAAATCCTGGGTTTTAGGAACTGAGAAGTTTATTGAACAGTTTGAACGTCGAGTGGGTATTGCTGGTAAAACAGCAGAGCATGGAGGGGATAGGAAGTCAAAGGAGTATAAAAATCAACGACTCTGACCCCTTGAATCTAAAATTATGATTTTGTAGAAGGGGAAAAATTAAACTTAGTTGGCCATTCTTATGGAGGTAATGTAATAAAAGTGTCTACTCAAAATTATGAGGGAGATAAAACTATTGATAGTGTTTATTTTTTAGCTACACCTTCAAGAGAAGATTATACCATTAATATGGATAACATTTCTGATACAGCAACACTAGTAAATGCTTATGATCGATCAGAATTAGTCGATGATTTAGGGGCATTGTTCAATGGTTCATCTAATGATTTAGGAGCTTTTACTCAAGTAGAAATAGAAGTTTAAAGTACGCCCCCTCTTCAAGATCTTGTACCACAGGCTCGTACAGGTGCATATATATGGGGTGAACTTATAGGGGATCACGGTGAAATGGATAGTAGTAACTCTTGGTCTGATATAAATAGGGAAGTAAATGGTGAGTGATTTATATATATTAAAAATACGTTTTTTTTCTTTATTTTTGACCGCACAGCTTTATTTTAGTTGGCTTCATTATTATCATCACGATGGAGAGGAGCGTTATAGTTCATTTGTTTTTATAATTCTGCTTCATCTAATTATCGCGTTATCTTCTTTCATTACATTTCTTTTTTCGTGGAAATGTATTAAAAAGAATTTAGGTCTATTAATAATAGGGTTTTTAGCAATTTATGCAGGTTCTGATACTGATTCGAATCGGTTTAAAATAAGTTGTTTATTGATGGATATAATTCTGTTTATACAAGTTTCATATTGGTATTTAGTCGCAAAAAGACTGTCCCGTCCAGACGTCCATTAGACGTTTCTAGAAAATTATCAAGGATTCAAGGGGTCAGAGTCGTTGATTTCAGAATATAACCGCTCTCGTTCTCAATGTTTGCGCCTCCCTTATAAACCTTATTAAGATATAGAGATCACTTGTTTCAAGGACGAAACGATGGCTCGACGACCGCGACTGTATCTGCCCGATTGCCCATTACATATTATTCAACGTTGAAATAATTGTGATGCGTGTTTTCGTGATGATTCTGGCTATAAGGCATACCTATATTTCATGCGTGAAGCGGCTGCACAATATGGTGTGTCGATTCATGCTTTTGTTCTTATGACAAATCATGTCCATATTCTGGCGACTCCCTCAACAGAAAAGTCTGTTAGCCGAATGATACAATCGATTGGCCGTCGTTACGTTCAGTATTTTAATCATACTTATTCACGCACAGGTACTTTGTGGGAAGGACGCTACAAGTCGACGCTTGTCGATACCATTCACAAGCCCCTTTCTGTATACGTTTTCTCTATGAGGTCTAGTCTTTATTTCGATTGCCTCTGTTCGGTCTCTTCTTTACTCTTGATGTCATTGCTTTAGAAAGCCTTTTTCTGCCTAGGCTTAATTTTTTGAGGCCTCTACGCTAAACCATTTTTCTATAGGAAGTTCCATGAATGAAATTCTAACGACGTTACAGCCAAATGCTATTTGGCGTCACTTTCAGACATTATGTAATACGCCACGTCCTTCTTATTATGAGGCGGAATTGCGAGATTTGTTGATTCAATGGGCGTCTAGATTGGGTTTAGAAACATACGTTGATCCGGTGGGGAATTTGTTGATCCGTAAGGTAGCGTCTAAGGGGATGGAAGATAGAGCGACGGTGGTTCTTCAAGGCCATTTGGATATGGTGGCGCAGAAAGACGCGGATGTCGTTCATGATTTTACTAAAGACCCAATCGTGACTCAGATTATAGATGGTTGGGTGCATGCGACAGGCACAACGCTGGGGGCGGATAATGGCATTGGTGTGGCGGCCGCGTTGGCGGTGTTAGAGTCGACGGATTTGGCGCATGGGCCGATTGAGGCGCTTTTTACCATTGAAGAAGAGACAAGTTTACGCGGTGCGTTACAGTTAGAAGAAGGGATTCTAAAGGGCAAGATAATGCTTAATTTGGACTCCGAAGACCGCGGCGATGTTTACATTGGTTGTGCGGGTGGTGTGGATATTAATATCAAAAAAGGCTATCTGGCTGTGCCTGCGGGAAATGACAAAAAGGCATTTAAGATCGCGGTGTCGGGTTTGCGTGGTGGTCATTCTGGATTGGATATTCATAAAGGTCGTGCTAGCGCGAATGTATTAATCATCCGATTATTGAACCTACTTAATGAACAGTGTGAGTTTGGTTTGAGTGCATTTTCTGGCGGTACTCTACGTAATGCTATTTCTCGTGATGCTAATGCAACGATTAATGTAGCGTCAAAAGACGAAGCGGTTTTATTGGCTTTTATTTCTGAGTTTGAAAAAGCAACGCAGGCAGAATTTATCAGTACTGAAGCCAATTTGACGGTGAGTCTGGTGCCTGCTGAATTGGATTGTGAGCTTGAAGCGAGTGCTAAAAATGATTTGTTGAGTGCGATTTATTGCGCACCTCATGCTGTGCATCGTATGAGTGCAGAGTTGGAAGGCGTGACAGAGACATCGTGTAATCTTGGCGTGATTAACCTGTGTAATTCCAATGAAGGCGAAAAGGCGTTTGATGCCTGTTTGTTGGTTCGTTCACTGGTTGACTCCGCGGTGGAGCATCTTGCTTGTGGCGCGAAAGCGGCGTTTTCATTGATTCAAGCGGAAGTGATGTTAGAAAATGGATACCCAGGTTGGCGTCCTGATCCAAAAGCGGGTTTGTTGAAGCATTTCCTTGAAGTGCATAAAGCGGTAACGGGTCAGGAAGCGAATGTAAAAGTGATTCACGCAGGTTTAGAGTGCGGTGTTATTGGTGCGAAATACGCGGGCATGGAAATGGTGTCGTTTGGGCCAAACATTCGCGGTGCGCATTCTCCGACAGAGCGAATGGAAATTGATTCTGTGGCAGACTTCTGGAACTTACTCACAGCGTTGTTAGCGTCTACACCGAAAGCCTAGTCGGCTATCAACTTCCAATGATTGGTTATTGATTGTGGGTGATAGGAATGTAGTTGAGATGTAAAAAAGCAGAGTGCGATTTAATCGACTCTGCTTTATAGTTTTTTCTATTCAAGTTATTTTCTTGAAAGCGTTTTCGTCTTCTATGATTCTTTAAACGAAATGGAGGCTAGGATTTTACGTTCGCCTTCAAATGGTTGGCGCGCATGGAGTACAGCATGGTTGTTGATCCAAAGTACATCGTCTTCTTGCCACTTAAAGTTGACGCAATTG
>CAXBGJ010000286.1:0-3960 GCA_963975045.1 uncultured Marinomonas sp.
CCGTCGCTGATACCAACAAAGAGAAGTTCTACTGCCTTTCTATGTTCCCATACCCTAGCGGTCGCCTACACATGGGTCACGTTCGTAACTACACTATCGGCGATGTTATTTCTCGCTACCAGCGTATGCAGGGTAAAAACGTGCTTCAACCTATGGGTTGGGATGCCTTCGGTCTACCAGCTGAAAACGCGGCCATCAAACACAAAACAGCACCAGCCAAATGGACAACTGAAAACATCGCCTACATGAAAGGCCAGCTTAAAGAGCTTGGTTTTGGCTATGATTGGGATCGTGAAATCGCAACCTGTACACCTGAGTACTACAAGTGGGAACAATGGTTCTTCACCCAATTAGTCGAAAAAGGCTTGGCGTATAAAAAAACCGCGGCGGTAAACTGGTGTCCTGAAGATCAAACGGTTCTGGCGAACGAACAAGTGGAAGACGGTGCTTGTTGGCGTTGTGGTACTACCGTAGAGAAAAAAGAAATCTCTCAGTGGTTCATTCGCATCACAGATTACGCAGAAGAGTTACTTAACGATCTAGATAAACTAGACGACTGGCCAGAAAAAGTAAAAGCCATGCAACGTAACTGGATTGGCCGCTCTGAAGGGTTAGAGTTTAGCTTTGCCGTAGAGGGAAAAGAAGAGCGCTTATCTGTTTACACAACTCGCCCAGACACTATTATGGGGGTGACTTATGTTGCTGTTGCCACTCAACATCCTTTGTCTCTAGAAGCGTCTAAAAACAACGCCAAATTGGCTACTTTCATTGCTGAAAGCAAATTAATGTCGACTACCGAAGCCGACATGGCCACCGTTGAGAAAAAAGGCATCGACACGGGCTTCAAAGCCATTCACCCAATTACTGGTGATATTGTTCCTGTATTTGCTGCCAATTTTGTATTGATGGAATACGGCTCCGGCGCCGTTATGTCGGTTCCTGCTCACGATCAGCGTGATTTCGAGTTCGCGAAAAAATACAACTTACCCATCAAGCAAGTCGTTAAGCCGGCTGGCGAAGAAACGATTGATATGGACGTCGCGGCTTACACCGAAAAAGGCGTACTATGCAACTCGGGAGAGTTTGATGGTTTGGCATTCAAAGACGCTTTCGATGCCATTGCAACTTGGATGACTGAGCACAAGCTTGGTGAAATCAAAGTCAACTATCGTCTACGTGATTGGGGCGTAAGTCGCCAACGTTACTGGGGAACGCCAATCCCAACCATTAACCTAAAAGATGGTTCTGTCGTTCCGGTTCCTGAAGATCAGTTGCCTGTAATACTCCCCACTGACGTCGTCATGGATGGTGTTAATTCTCCAATCAAAAACAACCCTAGCTTTTCGTCTGTTATGTTCAATGGCGAAGAAGCGGAGCGTGAAACGGATACCTTCGATACTTTCATGGAATCGTCTTGGTACTTCGCCCGTTACTGCTGTCCAGATTCAAAAGACGCTATGCTAACAGAGGAAGCAAATTACTGGCTTCCGGTTGACCAATACGTTGGTGGCGTAGAGCACGCTATTCTTCACTTATTGTACTCCCGCTTTTTCCATAAGTTACTGCGTGACGCCGGCCTGGTGAACTCCGATGAGCCATTCAAGCGTCTATTAACACAAGGCATGGTTAACAAAGACGGCACCAAGATGTCGAAGTCAAAAGGCAACACGGTTGACCCGCAGCAAATGATTGAGAAGTACGGTGCCGATACCGTTCGTTTGTTCATCATGTTCAGTGCGCCACCAGAACAATCTCTTGAATGGAACGATTCAGGCGTAGACGGCGCCTCCCGCTTCCTACGCCGTTTGTGGGCGTTATCTTATCGCCACATGAATGCTGGTAAAGTGGGTGAGCTAAATATTGAAGCGCTTAACGGTACTCAAAAAACACTGCGTCGTAAAACTCACGAGACCATTCAGAAAGTAACGGACGACATCGAACGTCGTCAAACCTTCAACACAGCAATTGCGGCGGTGATGGAGCTATGCAACGATGTCAGCAAGTTCGAAGATCAATCTGAGCTTGGCTTGGCAGTAGAACAAGAAGCGCTAGAAGCGGCAACCTTATTGCTATCGCCAATCGTACCTCACATTGCGCATCAGCTTTGGGCTGACCTTGGACACACAGGCAATGTCGTCAATACACCATGGCCAACATTAGATGAAACGGCGTTGATAAAAGACGAGTTAACCATTGTGGTGCAAGTTCTTGGTAAAAAACGTGCTGAGTTAACGGTTTCTGCCAGTGCAGACAGCAAAGCAATTGAAGCTGAAGCGTTAGCTCACCCTGGCGTTACTAAGTTCCTCGAAGGTAAAACCGTACGTAAAGTGATCGTCGTTCCTGGTCGCTTAGTAAATATTGTTGCCAACTAATGAAGCATAATAAGGGATGACACTGTCGTCCCTTATTTTTCTTCTCAGTATGTCTTCTCAACAAAATAGAGATCGCGGATATGACAGCCACATTGACACAAACAACTCGCTTACTTTTATTAGCTCTGCTGACCATAAGTATTGTCGCTTGTGGCTTCCACTTACGAGGTGAAGTCAACATACCTACAAGGCTTCAAACCTTAACACTGACTTCCGACAGCGGCTCAAATAGCTTTGACCAATCACTGCGCATCGCACTAACCAAAGCAGGTGTTGTCATTGTCGATAAAGCCAATGCACCGAGTGGCACACTAGAGCTCAAAATTAATTCAATCTCCTCGTCTGATATAGAACTAGCGCGTAATTCATCCAATGACGTATCACAAATTCAGCGCACTTTAAGCAGCCATTATTTTATTCGCCAAGCGGATGGAAAATCCCTTTTCGGCCCGCGAACTGTTAACACCAATAAAACGCTTTCCAATCAAGACGCCGAAGAAAGCGCTAAGCTGTCTTACAATACGGCCCAAACAGAAAGTATGAATGAAGACCTAGCAAACCAGCTCATTTATGACCTAAGTTATGCACCACTGTAACCCGCCTTGCGGTTAGGCCAATACGATGAAAATTAGAGTTGATCAACTAGAACAGCAGCTCAAAAAAAACCTCGTTCCTCTTTATATTATTTCAGGAGATGAGGTTTTATTGTGTCAAGAAGCTGCGGATACCATACGTAAAGCCGCTCAATTACATAACATCGATGAACGCTTACGCTTTGTTGCTGACTCTCAATTTGACTGGCAAGACGTGATCAATGAAAACCAAAGTTTGTCTCTTTTTTCCACTCGTCGACTCTTCGATATTCAAATTGATAAAATGGGCGAGAAGCACAGTAAAGCATTAGCCCAACTTGGCCAGTCTCTTAGTGAAGACAACATCATTCTCCTGACCTTGCCTAAAATCGATGCCCGTACACAAAAAGCAAAGTGGTTCACTCAGTTGGAATCACAAGGCGTCTTTGTTCAAATTTGGCCAATTGATGCCAATCGACTCCCTGCTTGGGTGCAGCAAAGAGCGCAAACGCTGGGCTTATCGCTGACTCGTGATGCCGCCAGTATTGTTTGTGAGCGCGGCGAGGGAAACCTTCTAGCCCTTTCCCAAGAGCTTGAAAAACTGGCGCTACTGCATGGAAAAGACAGCCAAATCGATGCAGAAAAAGTCATAGAATCCGTGGCGGATAGCAGTCGCTATTCTATTTACGATTTAAGCGATCGCCTATTAATGGGCAAAACCAAGGATGCAATGCATTGCCTAAATCAATTGATGGGCGAAGGCGTGGAAGCCAGTATTGTTCTTTGGTTATTTAACAGAGAAATTCAAACACTGAGCAACCTATTACGAGCCATGCAGTCCACCAGCTTTAGACAAGCCTGCCAAGCCGAAAGAATCTGGGATAAACGCATTCCGTTTTACGAAAGCGCCATGTCACGCCATAACAAAGTCACTCTACCCTACATGCAAAATTACTTAGCATTAATTGATAAAAGCATTAAAGGTTTAGAAGGGCCAAGCAGCGAAACAGGATTTC
>CAXBGJ010000287.1:0-3889 GCA_963975045.1 uncultured Marinomonas sp.
GCATCATGACTGACCAACAGAACAGCACAATTCGCTTCGCTCGCCAATTCGACCAATAACGTCGTTACTTCTTTGGCCGTGATCGGATCAAGTCGAGACGTCGGCTCGTCTGCAAATAAAAATACAGGATCAAGCAACAATGCACGTAAAATCGCAAAGCGCTGCAACTCGCCACCCGACACAGACAAGCAGTTTCGTTCAAGAATTCCGTTTGGCAATTTCAATCGATCCAGCAATGGTGCCACTCGGCTTTTATCTATGTCATGCAACACCACCAAATCGTCCAACAACTGCCCCAATGACACACTAGACGAAAAAGCCGATGGTGGATCTTGATACAATTTCAACCACTGATGTGGCTTAGCATAGTGATTCAAACGAGTAATACTGCCCGCTGAAATCGGCAAAAGATTCAGCAGCGCATCCCCTAATGACGACTTGCCACAGCCACTGTCTCCGACAATACCAACAACGTCACCTTTTTTAATTGAAAAAGAAACACCATTAAACAAAGTGCGGTTACCTCGTGAAATAGCAAGCTGGTCAACCACCAACACATCTTCAGCTGCACTTCGTCGTGACGTAGGTGCTATTTCAGGCCACGTACTTGGCTCTGCCGCAATAAGGTCCCGTGTGTAGCAAGCCTGGGGGTTGTTTAGCAAAAATAACGCTTCACCTTCTTCGACAACTCGCCCTTCTTTCATCACCAACAATTTGCCGCCCAACTGACGAGCCACCACAACATCATGAGTAATAGTAAGTAAACTCCCCAGGTTTGACCGAGACTGCAACATACGCACAATGCCATCGCGTCGAGACACATCCAGCCCTTTGGTGGGCTCATCTGCCAAAATCATATTCGCGCCGCCTGCTGTCGCAGCGACAATAGCAAGGCGCTGCGCCATGCCGCCTGACAATTGATCCGGCCTTTTATGCGCACTATCATCCAAGCCAACTTGCAACAAATCTTGGTGAGTAGAAGTCAATGCTTCTTGACGACTTTCCCCCAACACACATTGATAAACTTCTTTTACTTGATCGACACCCTTCATAAGCGGATTTAATGCATGCCAAGGCTCTTGCGGCAGCATTACCAACACTCTCCCCCATAATGCCCGACGCTCTTTAATCGTCATCACCTTACCGAACACCTCAATTTCACCAGAAACACTCAACGCCTCAGGTAACAACCCCATAATCGCTTGCGCCAACAAGCTTTTACCAGAACCTGTTTGCCCCAATATCGTCAAAGGTTGGTCCTGTATCAGCTCAAGTGAAATAGGCTCCAATAAGCAGATTTCTCCGGCATACACTGCGACATTCGTCAGTTTCAGTAACACTTTCATAATCGTTTTCCTGCCAACAAATGGAACGCAAACACCATCAACGCAATAACAATCAAAGGCTGCGCTAATACCCAAGGTGCCTCACTGTAATAAGGAAACAACTCGACCGTCATCAATCCCAATTCCGCTAATGGCGGTTGAATACCGACATAAACAAAACCCAACGATGCCATGGTCAAAATGGCGTTGGCTCCGCCAAATGCCGCCAGCGTAAAAACGGAAGACGCGATAGATGGCCAAATATGACGTTTAACCTGATACCACCGGCCAAAGCCCATCATTTGTGAAGACTGTCGCGCTGGACTATGAATCACGCTTTGCGTCACCGCTCGCACCACGCGAAAGTACTCAACCCATTGAACTAAAGAAATGGCCAGATACAAAACCCAAAAAGAACCTGGCGCAATCGCAGCAAAAAGCAACACCACAACCAATCCGGGCAGAGCCAGCAAAACATTAACAACAACACCTAACGTGCTATCCACTTTTTTACCGCCCCAGACGGCCCAAATACCCAGCGATGTTCCCACCAAGGCCGACGTCAGCACACATAACACACCCAGAGCAAACGACAGACCCACCGCATACGCCATGCGTGTAAACATACTACGACCAAAATGATCCGTCCCCAACCAATGGCTCGACGAAGGCGCTTCTAAAATCGCATTTAAATCTTGTTGCGAAAGGCTGTAAGGTGAAAGCAACATACCAGCCAAAGAAAACAACACCAACGAAAGCAAAATCCCTCCGCCAGCCCATTGAGACTTAGTCATTGTCATACGTCCTTCTCCCCTCTAGGATCGATCCATAAACAGAGCATATCCACCAAGGTATTCAACACCACAAACAACACCCCCATAACCAAAGCCGCACCTTGAATCACAGGAATGTCTCGAGCGAAAATCGCATGCGCTAAGCCATGACCAATCCCCGGCCATGAAAACAAAGACTCAATCATCACAATGCCTTCAATCATGCTCACCAGCTGAATCCCAAAAAAAGCCACAACGGGCACCGCAATATTTCGAACACCATGACGCCTAAATGTTTGCCAAGCAGACAATCCTTTCACTCTAGAAAACTGATAAAATGGCGCCTTAAAGGTTTGTTTAGCAGCATCTCTTACCACACGATTAGACACTGCGGCCAAGCTAAGCGACAACGTGACAGCAGGCAATACAAGGTGAGAAAAAGAGCCAAATCCCGCGACAGGAAACCATTGCCAATGCAAAGCAAACAGCAAAATAAACAACACACCAATCACAAACACTGGCAGAGCGCGAATCACACTGGATAACCCCATAAAAACAGAATCCAATGGATTGCCTCGCCAAGCGCACAACAACCCAACCGGCACAGCAATCAATATCGACACCATCAAGCCAGCAAATGCCAACAACAATGAATGACCCAACATATGCTGAACTGTTTCTATGACAGGCGCACCGCTGACGAGCGAATCCCCTAATTTGAACTGCAGTAGATCTGTCAGCCAATGCCAATACGCGAGCAAAGAACTTTGATCTAACTGCAGCTCTTCACGGACCATTTGAGCCGCCTGAGAATCCACATTGTCTTGACCATAACGACTGGCAGCAATCCGATACGCCATGTCGCCAGGCAAAGAACGCATCAAAATAAACGTCAGTGTTCCAACCCCCCAAATCACGGTCAACAATTGAAGTGCCCTTTTTAAAAGCAGAGTCTTCACGGTTTGACAAACTCCATTTCATTCAAATAAAAACTGCGCTCAAATGGGTCAAAACGAAACCCTTTAATGCGTTTATTAACTGAGGTTTGCTGAACGTAAGAAGACACAGGAATCATAGGGCGTTCGTCAAAAATTATCTTCGCGCTACGCTGAGCTATGTCTTTGTATTTGATCGGATCTGACGTACGCTCCAGCTCTTGTAAGTTCGCACTTAAAGAGTTGTTATTCCAGTTCATTGCGCCCCAATCACCACCGCCATTCGAACCAAAATCTGACAACATCACACCCAAAGGATCGGCAATAAAACCGTAATTACGAGCTATTAACGCCACCTCCAATGAACCATCTTGATGCCCCATAGGAATAGCACTGGAATTGGTCACCTCGATTTTTATCTTCACACCAACGGCTTGCCATTGCGCTTGAATCGCAGTGGCAACCGTGGTTAATTCTGGTCGATCGGCGTATGTGATGAGAGTCAATTCAAAACGCTCGCCGTTTCTTTCCAATATACCTTCAGCATTTTTTGACCAACCCAACTCCGCTAACAAGCTTTCAGGCGTCCCAGCATCCGCCTCTGTTTGCTTGGTCACACCCTCTAAATGCCAATTGGCCATGGAATTTGGCAAAATTTGCACCGCTTCAGAACCCGGTATGCGTAAAATGCCTTTCGCAATACCTTCGCGATTAATCGCTAAACTCAATGCCTTTCGCGCCCGCACATCGTTCAAAAATTGATGTCCGCTGTTCAATTTCAAAACAATGGTTCTAGGGATGGCATTCGAATAAAGGGTCAAACTTGGTAAGCGTTTTAATGACATGAGACTCGCTG
>CAXBGJ010000288.1:0-3874 GCA_963975045.1 uncultured Marinomonas sp.
AGATTAGAGGTGAGTAATGGCACAAGAAACAACAACTGAAGAAATGGATAAAATAGTGCCTGTCGTTGTCGCTAAGATGGAGCATCAAAGCTTTCAATCAATATGTGATGAATTAGGGCGCTCATATCAGTCATTGCAGCAAGCATTGCGAAGGCGTGGGATATTAATTTCTATGGTGAAATATGGCTACAAGAAAAAAAAGCCATCATATGAAGAATATCTTAACACTCCGTCTTATTAAGGAAAAAACAATGAATTATTCGTTATTGGCAATCATAACCGTTATTGCAATACTTTTGATTGCTAGCGTATTGATGGAGCAAGAATGATAAATATAAATTTATTACATGCACAGGCTCAAATACCCCAGCGCGGCTCTGATGAGTCTGCCGGGTTGGATTTGCACACAGTTGATAGTGTTACCATACCACCGGGGCAACGTGCGTTATTGCGTACAGGTTTTGCGATGTCAATGCCGCTTGGGTATGTTGGGTTAATATGGCCTCGCAGTAAATTAGCCGCTAAAATGGGTATTGATGTTCTTGCTGGTGTTGTCGATTCTGATTACCGGGGCGAGGTAATGATCAGTTTGTTAAACACTGGACTTGATCCTGTTGAAATTAAAACGGGTGACAAAGTGGCACAGATGATCATTCAACGCCATTCTTCTAGTATGGAAATAAATGTGGTGGATGATTTAGACAGAACAATGCGCGGTAAAGCTGGCGTTAATTCCAGCGAAATGCGGTTGCGGTAGTTATAAATTGTTTATGCTGTATAATGCAGCATAAGCACTTTTTTAATATCTCTGAAGGGGATCAGCATGGCAAAGCCAGAACACTATCAACATTCAATTCAAAAAGTTAGCGATTTAATACCATACGTTAACAATTCACGCACACACAGCGACGAACAAGTAAACCAAGTCGCAAGCTCAATAAAAGAATTTGGATTTACCAGCCCGGTATTAATAGATGAATCAGGCGGTATTATTGCAGGTCATGGTAGAGTCATGGCAGCAAAGAAGCTGGGGCTGGATGAAGTGCCTTGCATCACTCTTGAAGGTTTAACAGAGGCGCAAAGAAAAGCTTACATCATCGCAGATAACCAGTTGCCGCTAAATGCTGGCTGGGATTTGGACACGTTGAGGCTAGAGGTTGAAACGCTTCAAGAGTTAGACTTTGATTTAGATTTACTTGGGTTCGATGATGATGTGATTGAAAAATTACTAGATATTGACGCAGAACTGCCAACGCTGCCAGATGGCGACCGTGATCCATTCCAACAAAAGACATTTACCTTACATGACGAGCAGGCGGCTATGATTGACGATGCAATGAAAAAAGCAAAGTCTGACCCGCGCATTGATACGGGTTTAAATGAAAACTCAAACGGTAATGCGATTGCATGGATATGTGAGCAGTTTTTAGGGGTTGATGATGTCGAGCGCTAAGGATATTTTTATAAAACCCATTAACGCTCGCACAGCTAATGAGATAATAAAAAAAATACATTACAGCGGGAAGGTGGTCAATAATAGCAGGCTTCATTTCGGTGTGTTTATAAATGAAAAATTATGTGGTGCGTTGCAGTTTGGAGTTTCAATAGATATAAGAAAAACAAAAGGTCTAGTGTCTGGCACTGGCTGGAATCAATTCATGGAATTGAACAGAATGGCTTTCGGTTCAGAACTTCCAAAATTCAGCGAGTCTCGAGCAATCGGGGTATGTTTAAGGTTAATAAAAAAACAATATCCACAAATTAAATGGGTAATAAGTTTTAGCGATGGAACGCAATGTGGCGACGGAACCATATATAGAGCAAGCGGTTTCTGCCTTACTGGAATTAAAAAAAATAATCAGATTTTACAGATGCCAGATGGTTCTCGTGTAGCAAAAAAATCACTAGATAACCCGAATAATAGTTACGGCGGGGAGTTCGGGAGTAAAATCGCAATAAGAAACGGGGCAGAACCTCTCGCTGGCTACCAGTTAAGATATATTTACTTCATTGATAAATCATACAAAGAAAAATTAACCGTTCCAATTTTACCATTTAGCGAAATTGACAAGCGCGGAGCAGGCATGTATAAAGGTACGGCCTCAACAGTTCAATCAAGGCGTGTTACAAAGGCTATTTCTGGCGACCAGTTAGAAAGCGGCGGTGCAATACCGACCAACACGCTCCAATCCTCGGAGGCTAACCAATGACAAAACCTAAAAACAAAGGCGGTAGGCCGCCAGTAGTTTTAACTGATGAGCAAATCATTGAACTTCAAGCATTATCTGCTGTATTAAATAAAACACAATTAGCAGATTATTTTGGTGTTTCACACGTCACTTTGCTTGCAATTGAAGAAAGACAACCAGAAGTTTCTTTAGGTTATAAAAGAGGAAAGGCACGAGCCATAGCATCAATTGGCGGTAATTTAATAAGCCAAGCCAAGTCTGGAAACACTGCCGCAGCCATTTTTTATCTTAAAACTCAGGCAGGCTGGAGAGAAACACAGGATGATACTTCAGGCGATTCAGCGCAGCCGTTAACAATTAATTTTGCTGTTGCCGATGCAGTGAAAGATATAAAAATAACCAATGCTGACAGTTAGCGCCCCGCAAAATGCATTCCTAAACAAGCTCAAGACACCATACCGGGCATATGTTGGCGGGTTCGGTAGCGGTAAAACGTTTATAGGTTGCATTGATTTACTTAACTTTTTTGGAGCGCATCCCGGTACAACGCAGGGGTATTTTGGTATATCATATCCATCAATGAGGGATATTTTTTATCCTACATTTGAAGAAGCCGCGCACATGCTTGGCTTTACTGTTGTCATCCGCGAGTCAAACAAAGAAGTGCATGTGTATCGCAACGGCTTTTTTTATGGCACTGTCATTTGTCGGTCAATGGATAACCCAGCGTCAATAGTTGGTTTTAAAATATCACGCGCATTAGTCGACGAAATTGATGTACTGCCAAAGGACAAGGCTAACAAGGCATGGAATAAAATTGTTGCACGTATGCGCCTTAAAATTGAAGGCGTTGAAAATAGCATTGGTGTTACCACTACCCCAGAGGGTTTTCTATTTGTCTACTCGAAATTCAAAAAAGATCCGACCAAAAGCTATTCAATGGTTCAGGCTTCAACATACGAAAACGAAGAACACCTGCCAGATAATTATATCGAAACATTAAAAGAAACATATCCCGGTGAGTTAATCAATGCTTACATTGACGGCGATTTTGTTAACCTTACTTCGGGCACTATTTACAATGAATTCGACAGAGTAAAACACAATACAGATGTAACGTGGAACGGTCGTGAGGCATTACACATTGGAATGGATTTTAACGTTTGCAATATGAGCGCAGTGATTGCGGTTATCCGAAAGGGTGTCTGTTATGACGTTGATGAGATAACAGGCGGCTATGATACGCCAAGCATTATCCGCACAATACAAGAGCGATATCAAAACTGTCAGGTTAATATATATCCTGATGCAAGTGGCAAGAACAGAAACGCACAAGGCGCGTCTGAATCATCAATCCAATTATTAAAACAGGCTGGTTTTCAAGTATTCGCTAAAAACAGAAACCCGTTTGTAAAAGATAGAATATTGGCGGTGAATACAAGTTTTATAAAAAAACTACACTTTGTGAATGTTAAACGATGCTCTGTTCATACGTCAAACCTAGAGCAGCAGATATACAACAACGCAGGCGAGCCAGATAAAACGGCTGGCGATGATCATACTAATGATGCAATCGGCTACTTGATACACTATAAATACCCGGTTATCAAGCCCACTACCACAGCAACGAGAATGATAGTATAATAATCAAAAATCGGTTAAGCCGATCACCTAACATAATTAAA
>CAXBGJ010000289.1:0-3843 GCA_963975045.1 uncultured Marinomonas sp.
TTCCATTTTCGAGCCTCATTCCTAATGACCTATTAGGCGCCGTTGAATCCACTGGCTTATGGAGTGATCCTGCTTTTATAAAGGCTTCATCTTGGTTTGATAGTAAAAATTATTGGATAAGTCACCTAAACGAACGAAAAAACGGTGAACCAGAATGGAGGGATATTTCTCGATGACACCCATGGAAAACGCACTGCATTCCCTATTTGGCTTTGAAGGGTTTCGCGAAGGTCAAAAACAAACCATAGAACAGCTTTTAGCTGGACATTCTGCGCTTGCTGTTTTCCCAACGGGATCTGGTAAGTCTTTATGTTATCAATTCACAGCCACACAACTGCCAAATTTAACACTGGTAATTTCGCCACTCATCGCTTTAATGCACGACCAATTAGACTTTTTGCGATCCAAAGGTATTGCTGCGGCAAGTTTGGACTCGAGCCAGAGCAAAGAAGATAGCCAAGCAGTGATGTCAGGCGTTCAAAATGGCACCATCAAGATCCTAATGATTTCGGTAGAACGTTTTAAAAACGAACGTTTTCGACGCTTTATCAAACGTATTCCCATTTCTATGTTGGTCGTGGACGAAGCTCATTGTATTTCTGAATGGGGACATAACTTTAGACCCGATTATTTAAAACTACCCTCTTATCAACAAGAACTTGCGATCCCATTAGTCTTACTGCTAACGGCAACGGCAACTCGACGTGTTCAGAAAGACATGGCGCAAAAGTTTGCGATTCATCCTGAACACATAGTGCAAACAGGGTTTTATCGTTCTAATTTAGACATTGACCTGATTCCAACCCAAGCCCATGAAAAGCTCGGTAAGTTGAAAAACATACTGAACGACACCCAAGGCGCCAGTATTGTTTACGTGACCCAGCAAAAGACAGCCGAAGACGTCGCCAACGCACTACGAGCGGATGGATATTCCGTAGCGGCTTATCATGCTGGATTAGGCAACGAGATTCGCAGTAGCATTCAAGCCGATTTTATGACGAGTAAAACTCGTATTATCGTGGCGACTATTGCATTTGGTATGGGCATAGACAAATCCGACATTCGTTTAGTTGTTCATTTTGATTTGCCAAAATCCATCGAAAATTACAGCCAAGAAATTGGCCGAGCAGGACGAGACAATCAGCTAAGTCGATGCGTTTTGCTGGCCAGTTTAGAAGGCTTAAGTACCTTAGAAAATTTTGTTTATGGCGACACCCCAGAAGCGCATGATATAGACAGTTTACTGCGTTGCATTGCAGAACAAACAAACGATCAAGAATGGGAAACTCAGCTTTACGGCTTGTCAAACCAAACCAACATTCGCACTTTGCCATTAAAAACCTTACTCGTCCAACTCGAATTACTCGGTGCTATCACGCCAAAATACAGTTACTACGCCGATGTTCGGCTTAAATGGGAAGGCGATAGGATTGCCTTTGCGCAGCGAATACCAGACGAATGGCAAAACGCTTATCAAGCGGTTTTAAAAGGCATTCAGTATAAAAAAATTTGGGGGACACCTGATTTCAACAAACTGTTCAACGAATCGGGATTGTCGCGCGGAGATGTCTTGCAGGTTTTAGAATTTGCCGCAGATCAGAATATTCTTACGTTAGAGAGCAAAGGCCTCACAGAAGTCTATCAAGTAAATAATGATGCTTTTCATCATCAAACGCTGGCAAACCAGTTGCATCTCTATGTCGATGAAAAACAAATTGCTGAAATCGAACGAATTGCGACCATGATCCGCTTTTTCCAACTAGAACGGTGCTTAAACCACAATTTAGCACGTTATTTTGGTGACCAAAATGCGCCAGAGCATTGTGGACATTGTTCGGTGTGTCGTGGAAATCCGCTTATTTTTACTCAATCAGTCGGCGAAAATAGCCAGCATGAATGGCAATATCAATTAACCGGATTCATAAAAGAATTTGCTCAACACATTACCAGCAAAAGTCCGAACACACCTATCACAGCAGTATTAGTTTCTCGCTTCTTAACCGGTTTAACACAACCTATTTTCACTAAAGTGAAAGCTCGTCAGCTTAGCGGTTTTGGTGTGTATGAAGAACGAAGCTATTTATTGGTACTGGAGGCGGTTACTCAGCTTCTGACTGATCACTAGAGGGTTTGCTTGTCTCGTCATAAACACTAACTTCAACAAGGTTGTTGTCGGGATCATTAAAATACACGGATTGGATCGGCCCTTGTGCACCAGATTTACTCACGGGGCCTTCTAGAATTGTCACTTTACAGGACTTCAAATGGCCAACGACGTCAGAGATAGTCCAGTTAGTAATAAGGCATAAATCGCCCGAGCCTTCCATTGCGTGGTTTCGAAGTTCTTGCCCAAGCAACTGGAAGTTGATTTTTTGCTGACCAAATTGCACGGCTCGACGTCCATTAGTAAAGGAAATAGGTTCCATTTTCAAAACGGTTTTGTAAAAAAGCACCGCTCTGTCTATGTCTGCTACCGTCAACACAATATGATCGAAATGACTAATCATCGCCCCTTGCCTCTTACAAGCCATCCATAATAAACACTATGCTACGAATGATTGTTCAGAAAGACAAGTTAAGAAAGACACTCTTCACGTAAAGAATGTAAAACAAGTTCTCCTTCAATGAGACTTAATTTTTGACGTTTATTCAGTTTCTTCACTCGATACTCTAAAACCAAAGCCTCACTTTTTGTGCCAACCGCTTCATGCCACACCAGCTCCAATGGGCCTTTGCCCTTTAGATATCGAGCCGCTCGTTTACTGGCACCTGAATGCTCCTTGAAACGTCGATCGACATCCGTACTAATACCAGTATAGAGCGTATTCATACGCGTCTTTATCATATAAAGACTCCACTCATTATCACTGATGACGCTTTGGTTTTCTTGCACGTTTGCGTTTATTGTCACATTAATGCTTCCTTATGTAGAGGTGCTAAACACCCTATTCCACTGGTTAATTACCAATGATGAGCAACAGCGTTGAGGCTGTGGCAATGCCCATACAATAATTAAAAATCCTCTGCCGCTTTTGATCCGTTAGCCACTGTCTAACTCTCACACCAGCCCAAGCCCAAATAGAAATAGCTGGAAAGCCCACCGCAGCAAACAAAACAATCATCCAGAAGCCAGATTGAGCGTACAAATCACCCGCAATCGCAAACGAACTCACACAACCAATCGCCATCATCCAAGCTTTTGGGTTCACATATTGAAATAACAACGCTTGCCACCACGCCATCGGTGAAGAAGGTGCTTTTTGGGTTTCTAGATTTCCCACTGGCGCACTGCCAATTTTCCACGCGAGCCACAGTAAATAACCACAACCCACCCATTTGAGTAAATCATACAACGGCGGATACACGCTAAACAGTGTTCCTAATCCGAGTAAGACAGACAGCAACAAGGTCGCAACACCCAACACGATACCCAACATATGCGGTAAAGTTCGGCGAAAGCCAAACTGCGCACCGGACGCCAATAACATGATGTTATTAGGTCCGGGCGTGACAGAGGTCACAAAAGCGAACATAGCAAGCGCGATAAAAAAAGAGACATCCATCATAACATCCGCCCTCTTTTTTTAACTTTAACCATCATATCGCATAGAACCCCTTTAAAGGACGCTTGTGATAATTCAGCTTGTTGACGCTCCTTTGTCATACCAATATCCATTAGTTGTTGAGCCGTTAAAGAAGCCAAAACTTTGCGGGTTTGGTAACGTTTCACGCAATGTTGAAAGTGAACAAATAAGCTAAAGACTAGCATGACCTTCCCCCTCTGATTCGCACTGTCTAGATGTTAAAAAGTGCTA
This sequence comes from uncultured Marinomonas sp., assembly GCA_963975045.1. GTDB lineage: Bacteria > Pseudomonadota > Gammaproteobacteria > Pseudomonadales > Marinomonadaceae > Marinomonas. The sequence continues at coordinate 3,816 of CAXBGJ010000289.1, forward strand.
TATGTATGAGTAACCACTTTAGAATAAG
>CAXBGJ010000290.1:0-3778 GCA_963975045.1 uncultured Marinomonas sp.
AATTCATTTCTTCGAATCGAGCCAAACGCGATTTAGATTTAGATTGACGACCTTTCGCGTTTTGACGAACCCACTCAAGTTCCGATTTGATGGCTTTCTGATGAGAGGCTTGTTGTTTTGCTTCGGTCTGTAGTCGAGCATCTTTCTGCTCTAACCAAGAAGAATAGTTACCTTCGTATGGAATGCCGTAGCCACGGTCTAATTCCAGAATCCAGCCTGCGGCGTTGTCTAGGAAGTAACGGTCATGGGTAATGGCCACTACGGTGCCCGGATAGTCTTTCAAGAAACGTTCTAGCCAAGCAACAGATTCTGCATCCAAATGGTTCGTTGGCTCGTCCAGAAGGATCATGTCTGGTTTGTTGAGTAATAGACGACAGAGTGCGACGCGACGACGTTCACCACCAGAAAGATGCTCAACGCTTGCTTCCCAAGGTGGAAGACGAAGAGCGTCAGCGGCAACTTCTAACGCGCGCTCTAAATTGTGGCCTTCTTTCGATTCGATCAAGGCTTCAAGTTGGCCTTGTTCTTTTGCCAGTGCGTCAAAATCGGCATCTGGTTCGGCGTAGGCTGCGTAAACCGCGTCCAAACGCGCCATTGCATTGATGACGTCAGCGAAAGCCTCTTCCACAATACCACGAACATTTTTGGTTGGATCAAGGTGAGGTTCTTGTTCCAAATAGCCGATTTTAATCCCCGGCATTGGGCGAGCTTCACCGTTATATTCTGTATCAACACCGGCCATAATGCGCAGCAGTGTGGATTTACCAGAACCGTTAAGACCTAAAACACCGATCTTAGCGCCAGGGAAGAATGAAAGAGAAATGTCTTTAAGAATTTCGCGTTTAGGAGGAACAACTTTCCCTACGCGGTTCATGCTGTATACAAACTGAGCCATAAAAGAGTCAACTTATTTAATGATTGAAAAAACACGTCATGGTTGCCAAATGAAGGTAGGCGAATCGATGACGAGCCGAGTGAAACGAGTCCGTTAAGGATAGCACAGGCGTAATTAATTCAGAATGATCAGCGTTGCGCCTATGACAACTAAAATGGCACCGAGCCAAGCACCCAGTGCGGGGCGTTGACCTGTGGTGATCCACAGCCCCGGCAAAATAAGTACCGGAACCACCGCGGAAAGAGTCGTGACTATGCCGACGTTGGCGTTGCCTATTCCCCACACTAAGAGGCTCATCCCAGTGACCATCCCAATGATCGCAAGAGCAGTGATCCCCATAAAATCCAATCGAGTCAGCTGTCCAAAGGGAATGGCCCCTTCGGGCAACTTATGTCGGTAAAAGAGACCATAAGCAAGAACAAGAGCGACGGCGCCAGTACTAACGCGTAGAGCGGAAACCGCAATGGGGTCAGCGCCATCCAATAGTGCCGGCTTACTAAGCAGGGCGCCACCCGCTTGTCCCAGAGCGCCGCCGAGTGCCATCATAATTCCTACGCTGAGCTTGCCTTTGGTTTGTTCCCATGCATGGAGATTATTTCGCTTACCAAATAAGATGGCAACAACGACACCGGCCAATACAAGCCCACAGGCAAAGAGTTGGTTCAAAGAGAGGTGTTCATTGAGAAATAACCAGCTGAGCAGGATAGACATTGGCGCGTTAGTCGCATAAAGCACCCCTGTGCGTCGGGGTCCAAGACGATGAACGGCGGTGAATAACATGGTATCACCGATAAAAATGCCAAACAGTCCCGACAAAATAATGAGGTCAGCATGTTGCCAAAGAGAGGCGCTAAATCGTTGTGTTATAAAGCAAATCAACAGCAGAACTGTGCTGGCAATCAGAATGCGAACGGTGTTGAAACGCATGGTGCCAAAGCGCTGGATTAATCTGGGTGCCATTAAACCCGAAATGGTCCAGCAAAGCGCTGCGCCTAAGCCTGATAGTTCTGCTAAGAGCATAAAATTCCTTCTAAACCGAGCCTGTTCTTGATGCAAATGCACTAATCGGCTCGGTAGCTATATTATGGCTGGGTTGGTATTATTTGCGCCAGAAAATGACGGCCTTGACTCAGGCATTCTTACACCAAATTAGCGATATTGGAAGCACCATGCGATGCCCTTTTTGTGGAACTCAAGATACTAAAGTAGTGGACTCTCGGCTTGTTTCTGAAGGCGCACAAGTTCGCCGTCGTCGTACCTGCAATCACTGCCAAGAACGCTTCACTACGTTCGAGGTAGCTGAATTGCAAATGCCGAAATTGATTAAAAGTGACGGCAGCCGCGAGCCTTTTGACGAAGATAAGTTACGCAATGGTATTATTAAAGCCATTGAAAAACGCCCTGTTAGTATCGAAGCTGTTGAAACCGCGATCACTCGTATTAAAGAAAAAATGCAAGCCACTGGCGAGCGAGAACTGCCTTCTCGTTGGACGGGTGAAGCGGTGATGGAAGAGCTACAGCGCCTTGATCAAGTTGCCTATGTTCGTTTTGCTTCTGTGTATCGAAGCTTCAAAGACATCAGCGAATTCCGCGAGGCGATAGATCGCCTAGAAAGCCACAGCGCCGACGCCCTAGAATCACCTAAAGAAGATAAAAAATGACAGTGAATAACCACGAACATTGGATGGCAAAAGCCGTTCAACTGGCGCAAAAAGGGCTTTATACGACTCACCCAAATCCACGTGTGGGCTGTGTGTTGGTCAAAGACGAGCAGATTATCGGACAAGGCTTTCACCTAAAGGCCGGTGAAGGTCACGCCGAAGTAAATGCACTGGCCGATGCGAAACAGGATGTTACTGGTGCAACCGCGTATGTGACATTAGAGCCTTGTAGTCATCATGGCAAAACACCGCCGTGTGCGGATGCCTTGATCAAAGCGGGTGTCGCTCGTGTTGTTTACGGCATGCAAGATCCGAATCCAGACGTCTCTGGTCGTGGTTTAGCGAAAATCAAAAAAGCAGGTATTGACGTCATCGGGCCGGTGTTAGAAGCCGATTGCGAAGCTTTAAACCCTGGTTTTGTAAAACGCATGCGCGAAGGACTTCCTTTCATTCGAGTGAAGTTGGCCATGAGTTTAGACGGCCGTACGGCAATGGAATCTGGCGAAAGTCAATGGATTACAGGATCAGAAGCGCGTCTTGATGTACAACGGTTACGCGCTCAAAGTGATGCGATTGTCACGGGCATTGGGTCTGTCTTGATGGACAATCCAAGCATGACGGTTCGTATCGACAGCGACGACCAAGAAGCCGATGCAAAAACCGTTCGTCAACCACTTCGCGTTATCATGGACACCGCGTTGTCTATTCTGCCAGAAGCAAAAATTCTGTACCCAAGCAATCAAGCGTGTGTGTTTTGTGTTGAAGATGATCTAGAAAACGAACATTTGGAAGCGTTGAAGAAAAAAGGGGTCACGGTTCGTTTTTCGCCGCGCGGCGAAGACGGTCGTTTAGACTTGTTAGACGCGATGGAACAGCTTGCTGACGCTGGAATAAACGAAGTCTTGTTAGAAACCGGCGCGGAATTGGCGGGTGGTTTTTTACAAGCAGGTTTGGTCGACGAGATTGTTGTCTACATGGCGCCGAAATTACTTGGCTCCAGCGCACGACCATTATTTCAACTACCATTAGAGACAATAGACGAAGCCGTCGAGCTAGAACTTAAATCGGTGAGCCAAATAGGGCAAGATTTACGCTTGGTTTATAAACCAAATTACCTAGATGACGATTTTGGCGACGACTTTGATGATGGCTTAGAAGAATAGTCGGGACGTGAGTGATTGCTTTCTCAGTCTTTTTTAAGAAAATCACGGGAAACCGTGTT
>CAXBGJ010000291.1:0-3729 GCA_963975045.1 uncultured Marinomonas sp.
TCATTTTTGATATTGATAAAGACATTCCTCCCTACCTTGTCGGCGATAAACTGCGCCTGTTACAAGTACTTATTAACTTGGTGAGTAATGCGGTTAAATTCACGCTAGAAGGCAGCGTGATTTTAGAGATTAAACAAACTGCGTTGGAGTCAGGGGTATCTCGTTTAACGGTTTCTATTACAGATACAGGCATTGGTATTTCAGCAGACCAAATCGAGTCTATTTTTGAGGTGTTTTCTCAAGCGGAGTCTTCGACGACTCGACGTTTTGGTGGCTCGGGATTAGGTTTGGTTATTTGTCGTCGTTTTGTTGCTCTAATGGGAGGGGTGTTAAATGTTGAAAGCACCTTGGGGGTAGGCAGTCGTTTCCATTTCACGATTGACTTGCCTGTTGCTGAAGTCCCAGTCGAAAAAATGTTGAATGTTCAAGCGCGAAAACCCATACGCCTTCTTATTGTAGACAATAATCTTGCCTCACAGGCTATATTGACGCGCATAGCGATTAATCTGGGTTGGTTTTATGAAAAGGCTGAGACGCTTAAAGAGATTGTTACACTGGTTAATAAAGCCGCAGAAAACGGTGGTTTGTTTGATGTTGTCTTGTTGGATATTAAAACATCAGACTTTGTCGGGCGCGACAGCATAGAGCATATGGTCGCGAGTTTTCACTCTTCAATACGGCCTCCTAAAATTATTTTATTGGCCAGTACACCTAATGAAAAATTGGAAGCCTCTCTTGAGTTAGCCACCAGCTATTTATTAAAGCCGACGACATTAAGTCAGTTATCTGAAACGGTTTATGAATCTTTATCTCATAGTGAAACGCTTCTAGATGACAGTAATGAAAAGTTTAATGACCGTATCGAAGAACATTTAGCGGGAATAAAATTATTATTAGTGGAAGATAACGCTTTTAATCGTCAAGTTGCGACAGAGTTATTAGCCGCCGAAGGCGCTATTGTTACCGTCGCTGAAGGTGGTTTGGAAGGGGTGACTGCTGTGTTGGATAGCGGTGAAGGCGCATTTGACTTGGTACTGATGGACATGCAAATGCCAGACATAGATGGTTTGGAAGCAACAAGACAAATTCGAAAAAATGGGCAATTCACTTCACTTCCCATTGTTGCGATGACGGCCAATGTGTCAGAGGAAGATCGTCAGGCGTGTCTTAATGCGGGCATGAATGATCACCTTGGTAAGCCTTTAGACATCGATTTGATGATTGCTTGCATCTTGCAGTATGTAGGCAAAAAAACGCAATTAGACGTTACTTTTGATCGAGTTGCTGAGACGGCTATCAGGACTGAAGACAACCATTCGTATGAACGTGAAGACATTCAATCGATCTTGGGTCGGTTTGGTGGCAGTGTTGATCTTTTTAGAAGTGTGGTTGATGGTTTTGTAGCAGAGTCTCAGGATTTACTAGAGAACATTGACAAAAATGTGATGGACAGAGATCAGGTTAAGGCACGAGAGACTCTTCATACTTTAAAAGGTGCGTCTTTGACGATGGGTTTGCTGCACTTTTCTAATCAGTTATCCGATTTTGAGCAGATCCTAAAAACGACCGAGGACAAAGAGGCGCTGGAAACGTGTTTTTCTTCTATCAATGTTGCTGAGCTCCATATTCAGTTACATGATGAATTGGCCACTATTATTGCTGAAATAAATGATTTGACGTGAATTATCGATGATTTTGGCTAAGCTATATAGCTATGATTTCAAGCATAAATAGATCTAGAAGGAAGGTATTATGCGAAAGCATATTATTGCAGGTAATTGAATTATCGTGTGTTGGTTTTATTTTATGGACGGCCTGTGCATTAGGCACTTAAGGAGGTTGGGATGTTTAATAAAAGTTTAAAGAATGAATTTAAGGCATTAAAGGAAGAGCTTTACTCGCTTAATCAAGTGAAAGAAAGCTTAGACCAAGAAATGTTAGTTATCATCTTGAACCCTGAGGGCGTCATAACATCGGTCAATAAAAAATTCACTGATGAGTTGGCTTTTTCGAAAGAGGCTATTATAGGTAAAAAAATATCAGAGTTAGTCCCTGTTAATTCTCGGGAAACGACACACTACAAGGGTCTTTTAAACTCAATAAAAAGTGCTAATCATTGGGTGGGTGCGTTAGAAATTGAAAAAGAAAACGCAGAGGGAGCGTGGTTACGAATTATTTTACAGCCAGTATTAGATGGTGAAAACGGTAAGCTCAAACAGTTTTCCTTACACTGTAATGATTTAACACGGACGATTACCAGCTCTCGTGAAGATCAAAATATTATCTCTGCGCTACAGCGATCAACCGCCGTTATTGAGTTTGATATGAGCGGTCATATTTTGAAAGCGAATGATCTTTTTCTGGATGGTATGGGGTATAAATTTGAGCAAATCAAAGGTAAGCACCATAGAATATTTTGCACTGAAGAGGACTCCCGTTCAGTGGACTACGCTGAATTTTGGCAACGTTTAAGCGAAGGGCAGTTTGTTGCCGAGCGTTTTAAGCGCATTGACAGTCGAGGTGATATTGTTTGGCTGGAGGCGTCTTATAACCCTATTTCTGATGTTCATGGCCGCCTGTATAAAGTCGTTAAGTTTGCGACCATTATCACGGATCAGGTTAATCATGAATTAGCGGTGTCTGAGGCGGCTGAGATTGCTTTTAGCACCTCTAAACAAACGGATAATAGTGCGAAAAAAGGCAGTCAGGTGGTCAATGATACCGTCACAGTGATGCGCCAATTATCAAATCAAATGGCAGAGGCGGCCGAGGGCATTTTTGAATTGGATAAGCAGTCTCAGTTAGTGGGATCTATTATTCAAAGTATTCAAGGTATTGCGGATCAAACTAACCTACTTGCATTGAATGCGGCGATTGAGGCGGCGCGAGCGGGAGAACAAGGCCGAGGTTTTGCTGTTGTTGCTGATGAAGTCAGACAGCTGGCATCGCGAACCAGTGCGGCGACAGAAGAGATTGTAGGGGTCGTTGAACAGAATCAAATACTGGCTGAAAAAGCGGTTGCTTTGATTAATAAAGGCAAAGAGCAAGCAGAACAAGGCCTTGTTTTGTCGAATGAAGCGGGTGATGTGATTATAGAAATTCAAGACGGCGCTCAACGAGTGGTTGATGCCGTTGGACAGTTCACTAACAAATTTACGAACTAAGCGTTAGAGCATTGGCTGACTTTCTTGTCGTCGCCAATGTTCGTGTTTAACGTTGAGATAGCGTGTCTAATGTTTCTAGTAACCACTCTAGTTCATTTTCACCTTTCAAACGTGTCGCCATACTTTGCTCATGCTCCATCACGCGAGCGCTTAATGTCTGAAAAAATGTTTCTCCGTATTTGGTCATAAATAGCGCATAAGAGCGGCGATCGTTTTTAGCTGGACGGCGCTTTAAAATATCCATTTTTTCTAATTTATCGACAGCTGAAACCATGGCGGAGCGGTCATTGCCTAGAGCTTGAGCGACCGCCGTTTGTGTTAAACCCGGGTTACGTTCCACGATGGCGATAATGGCAAATAAGCCAGGACTGATACCCAGATCAGAACATACTTCAGAAAACTTACTGAAAAAATTCATTTGGGCGCGTCGTAAGCGATAGCCAATCAGTGTATTAAGTATTCCGAAGTCCACTGTTGAGTCCGTTTTTTTTGTATCGTCTGCCATTTAGGTCCCATTTACTTGTTTAATAATCAATTATTGTAATATAAAACGTTATTTTGGTGT
>CAXBGJ010000292.1:0-3715 GCA_963975045.1 uncultured Marinomonas sp.
ATCGCAATAATGGGAAGCGATTCTGTCGTATCATTTGCCATTAGTTTGTCTCTTATTTTTTGATATCGATAAAAGCATCAGCACGTAATTCATCAAGCCAGTTACCTAGGATGATGTCTTGTTTTTGTGCCGTTAGGGCGCGTTCAGCATTGCTGCGTTTTACTTTATCACTGATATCCGCTTCTCGACGACCTTCAACTTGCAAAATATGCCAGCCAAACTGTGTACGGAAAGGTTTGCTGATACCTCCGATGTTGGTTTTATTCATGATGTCTTCAAACTCAGGCACCATAGTGCCAGGCGTAACCCAACCTAAATCTCCGCCTTGCAGTGTTGAGCCTTGATCTTCGCTCTGCTCTTTGGCAACTTGAGCGAAATCTGCGCCATTGGTTAATTTTGTATACACATCGTTTGCCAATAACTCTGTTTGTGCCATGTCTCGGATTTCGTTAGGGCGGACCAATATATGGCGTGTCTTCGTTTGCTGTTGCAGCGTAATATCAGGCGAACGTTTCTCAATAACCCAGAGTAAATGGAAGCCTGCATTACTTTGCAGTGGACCAATGAGAGGGCCTTTTTCCGCTTCCATTGCTCGAACAAACAGGGGTGGTAGCTGATTCAATGGACGCCAGCCCAAGTCTCCCCCTTCGATGGCAAACTGACCGTCTGAATTCTCAATCGCTTGCTGAATAAAGTCATCCTCTGAATTGATATTCTGAGCAATGCTTTTCATTCTGGCTTCAGCTTGATCTAAATTGCTGGCTCTAATCAGTAAATGGCGAAGATGCACCTGATCTTTTTCTTTGGTGATGCTCGTATCGGAACTGAGGTAGTCGTCAATTTCTTGTGCTGAAATAACGATGCGTTTTTTAACGATTTCTCGCTTGATGTTATTGATTAGGATTTCTTGCTCAATTTGCTCACGGTAGCGCGCATAATTAATACCTTTGCTCTCAAGAACGTTTTTTAGACCTTGTAAATCTAAACTCATATTTTTGGCAACGCCAAGAATGGCATTGTCTACGTCTGAACTGGGAGCTCGCATGCCGACTTTACGAGCATGATTTACCTGCAATACTTCATCGATCATCTGGTTTTGGATCTGACGATGGATGTTGTCCGTCATGACGCCACCCGGAACGCGTTCTTTAACAATCTGAAAACGGTTTTGAATGTCGCTTTCTAGAATAGGTTTAGAGTCAATGATTGCCGAAATGCCATCAATTTTAGTTGGCTCAGCGTGCAGCGTTTGCAACGGTGTGAATGCAAATAGTATAAGAGAGAAAAAAGAAAACAACTTCATGGTTAATATCCAACTTGTCCTTGGTTCCAGTAGGTGTCAGCAACACTGGATTCGCTATTAGCTTTGCCAGCAGTGCTTAAACCACGTAACGTAAATTGTAAAAAGACGCCTCGATTAAATTCATCGTCATCATCAAGCCAATCTTGATAGCTTAATGAGACCTTGAGGCAGCAGTTTTCATAGCCTAAACCTGTGATTTGCTTAGTCGCTTCATTGTCTAAGAAATCATAAGTGTATTGAGTAAACATGGACCAATTTTGATTAAGAGGAAAAATCGTTCCGATACTGGCCTGTTTTGCATCGTCATCTGAGTCCGAATTGTTGATCGTGTACAAGTAACTTAGGTTAATCTTGATGTCATCAGTCGGTTCTAATGTGGCGACAAGTTGCGCTAAGTTTACTTCGCTATCGTCTAGGTTGTAATTCAAATTACCCGTTAAACTGTAGCGATCACCATTGTAGCTTGCGGATGTTAGCAGATCGCTACGCTTTGAGTCGTCAATTGCCGTATTTTCATCTGTGTCATTATCAATATCAACATAGCGGTCTTTTAAATAGAAGATCTGTCCTGCCTTAAATGCCCACTTTTCACTATTTCTTCCATCATATAGACGACTTTCTACACCAAGAGTAACTTGTTCTGTGTCACCAATACGGTCATTGCCATTGAAGCGTGTATGACTAAATGCCTGTGAGTAGGTCATTGTCGATTCACTGGCATCAAAGTCTGGAATAAGATCTTGGTCTTCATAGGGCGAATTTAAATAGCTTAGGCGTGGCATTAACGTTTGACGCCATGACTCATCACTAATCATTAAGCGGCGTTCAAATGATATTGACGAATCAATGTAGCTTGTTAGGTGTGTTATGGATGTGTCACTTTCCGAGTCGGTTGTATAATCATGAAGGCTATAGTCACGGTATTGGGCCAACACCCCTGGTGTTAAGCTTCCCCACGCGTTGCTGAGATTAAGATTTACGTCTTGATTTAGGACTGTCCGTTGACCATCAAAATTGTCTTCGGCAGGGTCGTAAAAATCAGTGTACTGAGAGTCAATTTTGTAATCTAAATAAGAGCTTGCGATACGATAGGAGCTGCTTACACGTGGTAGCCATTCAAACGGTTTATCATTTGCTGTGTCTGGCGTCTGGTAGGTTAAATAGGTAACTTTATTGAGAAAATTACCATTATTGAAACCAAAATAAGCACTGCGTTCATAATTGTCTTTTTCGCCAATTGACGTGCTGTTCGCCTCAGGGTATTTATCTTCTGTCGGATTACCTTCGGCGACTAACCCTGCGCTGAAGTGTTGATTAAACTTTTGCGTGGACGTTAGTTTTATTAATGTTTGTTCGCCTTCGTCATTATCTGAAAAAGAAGATTGTTCATAGGTAGTTTTGCCATAGGGACCTAAATGGCGAAACTCTAAATCGATACCCGCGCCTTTTTCTTGGATGTAGTGCGGTGTGATCGTCGCGTCGTAGTTCTGGGCTATGTTCCAGTAGAACGGTGTTGAAATGTTTAGACCGTCCGATCCTGAATAGCCAAAGCTAGGAAATAAGAAGCCTGTTTGACGACGATCATCTAATGGAAAGCGCAACCAAGGGAAGTAGAAAATAGGCAGGTCTGCAATGCGTATTTGTACATGTTTTGCCGTGCCAAAGCCGCTGTTAGGGTTTAGTTCGATCGAGCTACCGTATAGTTTCCAGCTTTCATTGTTAGGTTCACAAGTTGTAAAAAAGCCTTCTTCTATAAATGCCACACCATCTTGTGATCGAGAGAGTTGTTTTGCTTCTCCACGAGCGCCGGATTTGTGATTGAGGAATGCTGCGTCGTTGAATACTGTTGCTGCTTTGCCGCTATTATCAATATAGCTACTAGAGCTACGAATTAGCTGACTATCGCTACGTAAAATGACGTTTCCACTGGCGTGGTAGTATTCATCGGGGACACCTTCTATTTTATCGGCTGATAAAGAGGTTTTGGGCTGCTTTATTTCAGCGGCACCTTGAAGGTGAATGACACCATTCTTGTCACGAACAATAAGATCAGCCGATAGATTGGTGCCTGTTATGTCTGTTGCTTGCCAGCTATTAATATAGGATCCCTGACAATATCGACCGAGCTGTTTTTGTTGTTCAGCCGTCAAGGATTCTTTAGGAGCCCAATCCCATTGATCCACTTGAGCTTGTGCAAGTGGCAATATGAAAAGACTTTGAAAAAATAAGGCGTAGGTGCGTAAATGCTTAACCATGCAGGGTATACTTGTCATCAAAGTTTATTGTCCGAAATCGGATGCTGCCCATAGGCGGTTCCACGTTATGTGACAAATGATAATCTAAGCAGGCCCATAGGGGCTACCGATTCTGGAGAAATATCTTTATGTGGAAAATTGTTTGCGCAATTTTGGG
>CAXBGJ010000293.1:0-3710 GCA_963975045.1 uncultured Marinomonas sp.
TTGCATTAGGGGCTTGGATCCTTTGTATAGGTTGGTTTGGCTTTAACGTCATGTCTGCACAAACGCTAGACGGTATTAGCGGCTTGGTCGCCGTAAACTCTCTAATGGCCATGGTTGGAGGTATTATTGCTGCCATGATATTTGGCAAAAATGATCCGGGATTTATTCACAACGGTCCATTGGCTGGACTCGTTGCAATATGCGCGGGATCAGACATAATGCACCCCATTGGCGCATTAGTGACTGGCGCATTTGCTGGCGCCATTTTCACATTCTTATTTACCCATATTCAGCAAAAATTCAAACACACTGACGATGTTCTTGGTGTGTGGCCGTTGCATGGCGTTTGTGGTGCATGGGGAGGCATTGCAGCAGGTGTTTTCGGAACAGAGGCACTTGGAGGTTTAGGCGGCGTTAGCTTTATGTCTCAGCTTATAGGGAGTCTAGGTGGCATTATAGTTGCCACATTATCTGGATTTATTGTTTACGGTATAGTTAAAGCCGTCAGCGGATTACGCCTAAGCGAAGAAGATGAATTCAATGGTGCAGACTTGTCCATTCATAAAATCGGCTCTATTGGCAAAGAGTAAAACGTTCTAGTTCACTACGAACTCAAAGCCAAGGTTTGATCTAACTTTTTTTATTAGATCAAACTTTGGCTTTTCTATTTTCACCATCTGTTACAATTAAATAAAATGCACTTTTCAAAGAGAATCTATTAGATGCAAATTTGGCTGCTGACACACAGTGAAGAATTCAAAAAAACAACCGGCACCGGAAAGCTAGTCAAAGAAGTACTGAACAATGAATGTGACATCATTGAGTGGTCTAGAGTCATGCCGAGCAAAACTATTTTGGATTTATCACCAGAAAATACTCTACTCATCTATCTATGTGAGAATGAAGAACTCAAACACCATCACGACAGCGAAATAACGGTAAAAAATATCATAATCATTGATGGTACATGGCAACAAGCTCGAAAAATTTATAACCAGTCACCCTACCTAAAACGATTCAAACATTATGAAATAGCAGATATAAAGTCCGTCTACAGAAAACGCCGCAACCAGAAAATCACAGGGTTATGCACGGCAGAAGTCGCAATTCACTTATTAGCAAAATATCAACACCCTGCAACATCAACTTTACTCGATAAGTTTACTGAATTTAATCGGTAACACTCACTCTAATCTCACCAAGATGCTCAACCCAAGCCCTCATTTCATCACCAACAACAACAGCACCTACATTTTCAGGCGTGCCTGTCATGATCAAATCACCCGGCCTTAATTCAAAAACCTCTGATAATTTACAAATAACCTCTTCAATAGACCAGGTTAAATTAGAAACGCGACTAACCTGCTTAACATCGCCATTAACTTTTAAACCAATCTCTGCTTTTGCAACATCAACACTAAGACGATCATTTTTTAAAAGTATCGGACTTATTGGGGCAGACTCATCAAATGATTTCCCTACCTCCCAAGGACGACCCTTCTTTTTAGCTTGCGCCTGAAGATCACGTCGTGTCATATCCAAACCGACAGCGTAACCAAGGATTGTATCAGCAGCTTGTTCCATCGTTAAGTTACGACCGCCCTTACCTATAGCAATAACAAGCTCAACCTCATATTCGAACTGTGACGAAGCCATAGGATAAGAAATATCGGTCACATCAGAAAAACTAGCAGGAACAACACATGACGCATCTTTCGCAAAAAAGAACGGAGGGTCTCTTTCAGGATCATCTCCCATTTCTTTTGAGTGCTCAGCGTAATTTCGACCAACACAATATACTCGTCCAACGGGGAAAAACTGATCACTTTCCACAACGGGCAAAAATACACGTTTTTGTTCCGGTATAATATGTATCACATAAACCTCAATATAATAGGCAGACTAAATTTAAAAATGTCCCGTTTTTAACCAAATAAAACAGTTCGACGTAATATTCAAACGATCTATTGTAAAATCAGGCTCTCGTAGCCAACCACCAGTAGTCATTAAAATACCACCATATTGTGCTTGTCCAGATATAATGAATAACTCAACGGAAGTACTTAAGTCCAATTGACTTAATATATTTTCACCATTTTGAATACGAATAAGCCAAACTCGCTCTGTACCAAATTGATAAAGTGACACAATTTCTGACTGTCTAGATGACCAAATACTCGGTGTTTCGACATAGACCTGATTCAAGTCTGCCACTTGAAATTGATGCAGCTTTACTAATAAAAAACAGCCATCAAGACTATGGGGGGCATGACTAGTACCGGGAGGGTTCCTGAAATAACTACCCGCTTTAAAATCGCCTTTTTCATCGGAGAAAACACCGTTTAGTACAAGTATTTCTTCACCCAACGGATGCGGGTGAGGACGAAAAACAGAACCAGCTTCGTAAGATACCAAACTCGTCGCATGACCTCGCTCAGCCTCTTCTCTTGCTAAAGGTTTTCTATAAACTCCAGACATTGGACTGGCAATCCAATCAATTTTGTCCGTATCCATGAATACCGTTTGAGAAAAGTTCATATTGAGCATAATTAACGGCCAGCTATCTTTAAAAAATAAGTTTAACGGTTTGATTAAATAACAATCAAGTTATTCCTTATTTTTTGAAATAGAACGGCACAATAAAAAAAGGCACCAGATGTTGCCATCTGGCGCCAAAATGTTCCAACAAATCCGCCTACAAGAGAAGAAATATGGAACCTTGAATGATCTTGCTTAACATAAGGCTCCTACCTTACTAGACCGGTAGGAGCCTTAGAGTAAATAAAATCATCTATAAGAGGATCTTAGAAACCGTAGTAAACACCAACAGCCGTTTGAGTATCTGTATCGTTGTTAGTGGCATTTTCATACTTACCAACTTCACCGTACACATAAATATTCGATGCTAGACTATAAGTTACACCTGCAGCGTATTCGTTGTAGTCAGCTGTACCTGCAAGAGCAGGATCAACATTTTGGTAAGAAGCATACACATCACCTGCACCATAGCCGTAACGAGCTGCTAAGCCGTAAGTATCGTTGCCGATGGAATTACCATCAGTATCTGTCGCAGTATCACCATCAGTTGTTTCGTATTTAGCCGTTACAGAGAAGTTATCCATAGGTGTAACTGTTACAGCCAAACCGGTAGTAGCTTCAGTATCAGCTGTGTTTTCACGTGCATCATAACCCAATGCAACAGAAACAATGCCAGTTGAATATTTAACAACTGCCATTACAGATGTACCGTCATAGCTATTTACTTTAGTACCACTGCTATCAACAACATCACCTTTTACTTGAGCTGCCACTTGCACCTCAAATCCGCTAATAGAAGGGGAGAAATAAGCAACTGTATCGCCTTCTGACGTTTTAGCTGCGTTTGACATGCCTAGATATTCAAACTGATCAACGGAATCTTGAATAGCATTGTTATAAATTGTGTCAAACGAACCAACTTGCGCCTTACCAAAGTTGCCTTTCAAACCAACAAACGCTTGATCGAGACCAGCATCAACAGCAGAATCTTTTTCATCAGCGTCAAACTCTAATTCGTATTTGAAGAAAGCAGTTAGATCATCATTGATTTTTGTTTCGCCTTTTAAGCCAATGGTTGAACCATTGTCTACAAAATCAGTTCCAGCATCAGCGTCTGTGTATGCATATTGAATGTTACCGTAAACATCTACTGTAGAACCTTCAGCAGCTTG
>CAXBGJ010000294.1:0-3694 GCA_963975045.1 uncultured Marinomonas sp.
CACCAACAATAGTTCAGATAAAGTCGCCACTCAAATTAACATTACTGGTTCATTAGACAACCCAGAAATCAGCGCCTTTGACGCTGTCATCAAAGCATTAAAGAACGCTTTTATAGAAGCTTTCGATAATAAATTTGAAGGCCTTCCTATCGATAAATAGTCTGTATGTTGGAACCTAAAAGAAACAAAAAAAGGGCTTTCGCCCTTTTTTATTACCTCAAACTAAACCAGACCTTACCAGTTCAGCGTTACTTTCTGCCCGGTTTCAAGTGACTTTTGCGCCGCATCGGCTAGTATTTGCGCTCGACGTCCGTCTTCAAAACTTGGTGAAACAGGCTGTTTCGCTAAGACATTTTCAATAAAAGACGTTAGTTGTAGATTATAAGCATCCACATAACGATCAATAAAAAAGTTATAAAGCGGGTCTTTGACTTGCGTGGTTTCTTTGGTGAATCGAGTCACGGACGTAGGTGTTTGGTTATTCGAAATAACCATGCCCTCTGAACCAAATGCTTCGACGCGTTGATCGTAACCATAGATTGCACGACGAGAGCCGTTAATGTGAATTAAACGACCGGATTGGCTTTTCATGATCAACATCACACTGTCAACATCGCCAATGTCAGTGATCTTTTCATCCACCATCGCGCCACCAAAAGCTTGTAACTCAACAATTTCCTCGTTGAGAACAAAGCGTGCCATATCGAAATCATGAATGATCATGTCACGAAAAATCCCCCCAGACGATTTCAGGTACTCCACTGGTGCCATGCCAGGATCACGACTGGTGATAATCAACTGTTCTAGTTTGCCGATACTACCGTCTTGCGCCGCTTTGGCAATGGCCGCGTGACTAGGATCATAACGACGGTTAAAGCCGATTTGGATTGGCACGGGGCAATCTTTAATTTGTTCTAAACAAGCGTTTACCGTTGCAGTGTCTAGATCGATCGGCTTTTCACATAAAATTGCTTTGCCCGCTTTCGCGGCTTTTATAATCAATTCAACGTGCGTGTCGGTACTGGTTGCAATCAACACCGCATGAACGTCTGGATCAGCCAAGGCTTCATCCACACTGGAAACGACTTTCGCACCCGTCTTTTTGGCCACTTCCTCTGCCGCGGGAGCATACACATCAAATACATATTTAAGATTCGATTGAGAAAACGCCTGAATGTTTTTGGCATGCATTTTCCCGATTCGACCTGCACCAAACAAAGCAAAGTTGAGCATATTTTTATCCTTCGATGTTATTTTGACTGCTCTCGGAAACATGATTGTAATAACGAAATACCCCCTCCCAACCTCCCCCTTAACAGGGGGAGGAGCTTAATTCTTTTGCTCCATCCCCTTACACCTTTAAGAGGGAGGAGCTTAGTACTTTTATTCCCTCCTTTATCTTCAAAAGGTAGGAGCTTAGTACTTTTATTCCCTACTTTATCTTCAAAAGGGAGGAGCTTAGTACTTTTATTCCCTCCCCTTATCTTCAAGGGGAAGGTTAGGGTGGGGTTGCTTGTATAAGTTACCAATAATATTCGCGATAGCAGCGGTTGTTTTTATTAATGAAAATATAGTTTTTTTAGACGGTTTTATCGCGTTCAATAATCCATTCATGATCAGGGTCGTTATGGAATATCCAATTTCGACTTGGCCCCGCCATGACATTTAAATAATAAGACTGATAGCCATGAGGCACGCCGACAGGATGATAACCTTCTGGCACCATGACAAGATCGCCGTCTTCCACCGCCATGGTTTCATCTATGCGGCGATCATCGGTATAGACTCGCTGAAAAACAAAACCTTGCGGTGGATCTATCTTGTGATAGTAGGTTTCTTCCAGTTGAGTCTCTGCAGGTGCTGCGTCGGTATCATGTTTATGAGGCGGATAGCTCGACCAGCCGCCGCTTGGCGTGATGACTTCACACACCAGCAAGCTGTCCGCTGGCTCGTTACCAAACAAAATATTGCACACATGACGAGTATTACTCGTTACACCACGCGTTTCATATTGACACTGCTCAGGCGAAATCAGTTTCGCTTTAAAACCGCCCTTACCCGGCGCTTTGCAAAAAGCCACTTCCACGTCCGTAATCGCTTCAATGCGGATCTCATCTTGCGCCGGAGAATACACAGAGTACGGCGCTTTTTGATCAAATACGCTCATGCGATCGCCTATATTCTTCCACGCTTCAAGCTTGGTGTTAGCATTGGCTTTTCCTGACAGAATCACCGCACACACTTCGTCCGTTGCTGTTTCGATGGTGATCGACTCACCCGCTTTAAGCTGGTGTGCTTCAAAGCCAACATAACGCCAATTGGCACTTTTAGGGGTCACCAGCTGAGTTTGAGTCTGCCCTGTTTGTTGGCTATTTTTACTTAGGCTATTTTTACTTAGTAAATGCGACATAATCAAAAACCTCGAAACAAATTACTTCATGGTTGGCATAGAGAAATCTGGACCCGCGCGTAAACCTGTCGGCCAACGGGCCGTAATGGTTTTCATGCGAGTATAGAAACGCACACCATCTGGCCCATGCATGTGCAAAGGACCAAACAAAGATCGTTTCCAACCACCAAAACTATGGAACGCCATAGGAACTGGAATAGGCACATTGACACCAACCATGCCCACTTGAACTTTTTCAGTAAACTGACGCGCGGTATCACCATCTCTCGTGAAAATGGCGGTGCCGTTACCATATTCGTGGCGGTTAATTAACGCCAAGCCTTCTTCATAAGAATCCACTCGAACCACACACAAAACGGGGCCGAAAATTTCTTCATCGTAAATACGCATGCCCGCTTTCACTTGGTCAAAAAGCGTAGGTCCAACAAAGTAGCCTTGCTCGTGGTTTTTGCAGACGAAATCACGACCATCAACCACTAAAGTCGCACCTTGTTCCACACCTGACGTAATGTAATCACGTACTTTTTGTGCGTGTTCTTGGCTGACCAAAGGTCCCATGTGCGGTTCGTTTTCGATGCCGTATTGTTTGTACAAGCCGGGTCCAATGGTCATCGTCGTAATTTCTTTTTGCAGTTTAGCAATCAGGTTATCAGCCACTTCGTCGCCGACACAAACCGCAACCGAAATCGCCATGCAACGCTCACCCGCTGACCCGTAAGCCGCCCCCATTAATGAGTTCACTACTTGGTTTGGATCGGCATCTGGCATCACTAACATGTGATTTTTTGCGCCACCTAGAGCTTGCACTCGCTTGCCGTGTGCGCTGGCTGTTGCATAAATGTATTCCGCAATAGGCGTAGAACCAACAAAACTCACCGCTTGAACTCGTTCATCAGTTAGCAATACATCAACCGATTCTTTATCCCCGTTTACTACGTTAAAGACACCATCTGGTAAACCCGCTTCTTTGAGTAATTCAGCAAGGCGCATGATGGTGCTTGGGTCTTTTTCAGACGGTTTCATTACGAATGTATTACCGCAAGCAATGGACACAGGAAACATCCACATTGGCACCATCGCTGGGAAGTTAAATGGGCTAATACCGGCACAAACACCAAGCGGTTGCATCAAACTGTAACTATCGACACCACGACCCACATTCAAGCTGTGCTCGCCTTTTTGAAGGTGCGGAATACCACATGCAAACTCTACGACTTCCAAGCCGCGCGTCAGTTCGCCCATGGCATCGGAATAGACTTTGCCGTGTTCACTGGCAATCAACTC
>CAXBGJ010000295.1:0-3692 GCA_963975045.1 uncultured Marinomonas sp.
TATGTTGTTTTTGATACGTATAACACTGTTATTACTATTGATTATTGGCGTTACCTTATTCGGCATTATTTTCTGTTTGCTCTCCTTGCGCTCGAAAAATCGAGTGTATCATTTAGGTCGAGTCTTGGCTCAAGTAGGGACGCTGTTTGGTTTATCGGTTGAGGGTAGAGTTGCGCCTCAATCACAACATTCTCCTCAAGCGGTTTATGTGGCAAATCATCAGAACAACTTTGACTTATTTACCTTGGCGACTGTCGTGCCAAAAGGGGTTGTTACTGTCGGAAAATCAAGTTTGCGATGGGTTCCCTTTTTTGGTGCTTTGTACTGGGTCAGTGGCAATATTTTAATCAACCGCGATAATCGAAAACAAGCGATAGCGACGATAGATCAAGTGGTTGCCAGTATGAAAAAAACCGGTTTATCTATTTTGATGTTTCCAGAAGGCACACGTAGCCGAGGCCGAGGTTGGTTGCCGTTTAAACGCGGCGCATTTCATGCCGCGATTCAAGCAGGTGTGCCCGTCGTCCCCATCGTTTGTAGCAGTACTCATCAACAAGTGAATTTGAATCGCTGGAGTAATGGTAAGGCGATTGTTGAAATGCTTGCGCCAATTGATACCACAGACTTGCAGGAAGCGGACATCATTGCCTTGATGGAAAAGTGTGAGCAACAAATGCACGACGCTCAACAACGCTTAGATCAAGAGCTTGCTCGCTAGTGTTTGTTCGAAATAAGCGCTTTCTCTAGAACGGTTTGTATGTTTTTCAGGGTAGGATGGGACTCTGGCAAAGTGTGTTTTTCCCATTCTGGATGTTGTTGTGCTTGCTTCCAAAAAGGCTTTATTCTGTCAATAAACTCGTTATCTTTTGATGGAGTGATAAGTCGGTAAGATTGCTGAGAGGCATGACCACGCTGATGCAAATGCTGAATGGCAGTCAAACCTCGCAAGCATAAAAGTGTCAGTGTCGCGTTGTCTAAGCACAAATAGTGACGGTTCATCAGTTTGCTTTTTAGTGTGTCTTTATAATGTTGCCCTGTTTTCCATGTGGCGCCTAAAATGGCACCTATGGTGGTGGCAGTGCCTAATGTCAAACCCGCCGACATGACATCGATTCCTGCACCAATTGCCGCACCGGTTAATGCACTTGTGCTGGTTTCAATACCCCATGCTTTTAGTGTCTGCGTCTCGAAAATATCCTGCTGCCAACGATCATTCTGAATCGCCAATGGCGATACAACTAAGTCTGCTTGTTGAAATTCATAAAGGCGCAACAACTGGGTAATAAGATGCTGTTCCAATTGACGTATTTTATTTTCGAATACGGTCGATTCTGCTGTTTCTGGTGGGTACTGAGCGCATTCAAGGCGTGAGCTCGCCGCTTTGATCAGTAATTCAGCCAGTTGATTGGTTGCCATCGTTAGGCGTAATTGAGCCGCTTCTTCACGTGATGTGATCAATTGATTAACCGCGTCGTAATGCTCCGGCATTAAGCTTTGAATGCTTTGATACAAACGCTTTTCATCTTCAAAATAAAACGCGACTGAGTCGTATTTAACGACCGCATGTAAGTGGCGTTCTGCCAAAACCTTACGCCACGCGTCTAAATGAGCGCTTGGCGTCGCGCTGAAATTTAATATCGGAATAATCGGCTTATTGGCGCTGGCCAGTAACGAAAGTTCATCTAAGTATTTGCCGAGCGGAGCTTGTCGAATATCAATCACATAGAGAATGATATTGGTGCTTGTCAGCTGCTTGAGTATTTTGGCTTCTTGCTCGAATTCATTTTGCGCAAAGTGACTGTCACAAAAAGGCCGCAACCAATCTGAACCCTGAAAAGAGCGAAAAGAATCAGAGTGTCGGATGTCCCATAAGCCAATGGAATCTTCAAACCCTGGCGTGTCGGTTAGCGTCACAATCGTTTGATGCCCTATGTTGATCTTGACGCTTTCCACATGGCGAGTGGTTCCCGCTCGGTCACTGACATCACCAAAGTCTTGCCGACGCAATAAGGTACGAATCAGCGATGTTTTGCCGGTATTAGCGTGACCAACGACCAAAAGAGAAATCGACACGGGTTAATCCTTTCGTAGTAGTTGAGTGGAAGGCAGATGTGTTTCTCTGGCAAGACGTTGCCAATCTTCTAAGAATGTAGCTTGTTCATCGCCATATATCACCAAGGATAGCGAGGTATAAGAGGCACTTACTCGAGTAAAAAAGCGTCTGCTACCGCGGTCTGGGCTTTGTTCGGCATCGACTAAGATGTAAGTAGGTTCTTGGCTGAGTACGTCTAAAAACTGATCTTGTTCTTCTCGGCTGTTTAAAAGGGATAAAGAGCGTGCGGCACTCAAATAATCCGGTCTTGACCCACTCCATTCAAATAAGGCCCAGTGTTGTAAAAAGGCACTGTCAGCAAGAGTGCTAATGTGTTCGTCATGAGCATGGCCTTGTAACGTGGACAATACATTGTGGTCATTATCTAAGATCGCTCGACTTTGACTCTCTTGCTGTAAGTAACGGTTTTTAATAATACGTTCTTGCGTGCCCAGTGGTTGGGTCGCACGTTTAAAATGGTACATCCCTAAGCTTATGAGCATGAATAATACCCTTGGCAACACGCCGTAAATCATAATGCTGGCCAGTAAGAAGTTTGCCCAATGTTGTCGAGTAGACGCATTTTGTGAGATGAGATCCACTCGGCTCGCCAGAATATCCAGTTGGTTAGGCAGTGAGATGCCAAACCATTGTGGAATGACGTTCAATGTTTGTGTGAGTTGAATAAACGTCTGATCACTTAATAGTGTTGTTTCCCAGACAAAATTGACCTGGTTGGTAAGCAACAACAATAACGTCATGATCCAGCCGGCTAATAAATAACATCCCCATGCGCCGTGTGAAACGCTGCTGATTAACCATTTATTAGAGTGAGCTGGACATTGCCAATGTAGGTACGCCGCGCTGATATTTTCTTCAAGATGCGAGTGTTTACTTATTTTCTTGTTCAGAAAAATCAACAAGCCAAGTAAAAAGCCTTTGCTTTCACTGCGGTGGTTCATCGTCGCTATCATGGTGACAAACCAAAGCGCGAAGTTAAGCGCGTGAAACCCCAGTAATATGATGAACAACCAAAAAATATTGACCTGATTAGATTGGCTCGTCGCAAAAGCGGGAGGCACGGCGATTAAACCGAGCAAAAATGAGACGGCGAGTACACCCAAAATAACGCGATTAAAATAGCGCTTTAAACGAGTGAATTGAGCTGAATAACTGTTGGCCTGAGGCTGGGTGTCGAGTACTTCTAGCGCAGAGGTGAGGTCGCTTGCATGAGCAGACAGCCGAAACTTAGTGTGAGTTTCTAACCAAGCCGCAAGGGCGAGTTTAGCGCGGTTTGTGGGGAAGGTCATTGTATCGCGTTGCTCTTTTCAAATGTCAAAATAGTGAGGTATAGATGAGGTGTAATTATCCTCTTAGTAACGCTGTTTTACTTGATGTCATAGATAAAGGCAAAAAGCGCTTTTAGATAACAAGGTATTATACCGTCTTCTTTTTGGCTTCTACCTAACTTGTTAGTCGAGTGTTAGTGAGAATAATAGTCCAACGCTGAACTTTTGATGTAAATCAACGTTATAGTGACTTCAGTTGCTTTGTGAGGTAGAAGTGTAGGGAATTGTTACATCGCATTGATTCATCATAA
>CAXBGJ010000296.1:0-3687 GCA_963975045.1 uncultured Marinomonas sp.
TTCTTCAATCCACCAACGGGCTACATTCATGAGTGTGATTGGATCGTCATTCTTATTCGCAAAAAAAGCATAAAAGGAAACTTGGACGCCATCGCCTTTTTGTTTTATTTTTTCCAGACATACTGCGAGAATCTTTTCTCTTGTTCGTAAATCCATACCGTTTCTCTCTTTTTTTCTTAATTTACGCTCACATCGTGCTTACGTTTTTTTTGCTATAACGACACCTTATGCGACTAAAGTCTGACTTCTTATTAAACAAGCGCCTGCTAAATTAACAAGGCGTATAAAAATAATTATAAGGAGATCTATCGTGTCAGATCATACCATTAATGCAGAAAAATACTGGCAAGCGAACTTAAGGCTGATTCTAGGCAGCCTTGTCATTTGGGCGTTAGCGTCCTACGGCTGTGCCATTCTATTTAGACCCCTACTCTCAGGTATCCATATTGGCGGAACCGATCTCGGTTTTTGGTTCGCTCAGCAAGGATCCATCCTCGTATTCATCATTTTGACTTTCTTCTACGCATGGAGAATGAACAAGCTTGATGAAGAATTTGGCCTTCAGGAGTAAGTCGTATGGATCAGTTTACTATTAACCTACTTTTCGTCGGCGGCTCCTTTGCACTTTATTTCGGTATTGCGTTTTGGGCTCGAGCTGGATCAACGAAAGAATTCTACGTCGCCGGCGGTGGTGTTCATCCTGTTTTAAACGGTATGGCAACCGCAGCAGACTGGATGTCTGCGGCCTCTTTCATCTCTATGGCCGGCTTAATTGCCGCTGGTGGTTACGCTAACTCAACCTTCTTAATGGGTTGGACTGGTGGTTATGTATTGCTTGCTATGTTGCTAGCACCTTACCTGCGTAAATTTGGTAAGTTCACTGTGCCAGACTTCATTGGTGATCGCTTCTACAGCCAAACTGCTCGACTGGTTGCCGTGGCGTGTTTAATCATTGCGTCGGTTACTTACGTTATCGGCCAAATGACAGGCGCTGGCGTGGCCTTTTCTCGCTTCTTAGAAGTGGACAGTAGTACCGGCCTAATGATCGCCGCTGTCGTCGTCTTTTTCTACGCAGTGCTCGGTGGCATGAAAGGTATTACCTATACTCAGGTCGCTCAGTATGTGGTATTGATCATCGCATATACCATTCCTGCCATTTTCATCTCATTGCAGTTAACAGACACTTTTATTCCAGCCATCGGTCTTTTCTCTACTCACACTGAATCTGGCTTGCCTTTGTTGCAAAAACTAGACGAAGTCGTACGAGAACTTGGCTTCCGTGATTACACCGCGGATGTTGAGAATAAACTGAACATGGTTCTGTTCACACTATCCTTAATGATAGGTACCGCAGGCCTGCCACACGTTATCATTCGCTTCTTCACCGTTCCTAAAGTTGCTGATGCTCGTTGGTCTGCTGGTTGGGCGTTAGTATTCATTGCTTTGCTCTACCTAACAGCACCTGCTGTTGCGTCTATGGCGCGTTTGAACCTATTGACCACCATTTACCCATCTGGTCCAACAGCGCAACCAATTGAATACGCTGAACGCCCAGACTGGGTTCAAACTTGGGAAACAACGGGTTTGATCAAGTTTGAAGATAAAAATGGCGATGGACGTGTGCAGTTCTATAACGACGTTCCAGCATTTCAAGAAGAAGCAACCGCTCGTGGTTGGGAAGGTAACGAACTAACGGTTAACGGTGACATTCTTGTATTGGCTAACCCTGAAATTGCCAACCTTCCAGGTTGGGTTATTGGTCTAATCGCAGCAGGTGGTTTAGCGGCCGCACTATCAACCGCAGCAGGCTTATTGTTAGCCATATCCTCCGCGATCAGTCATGACTTAATAAAAGGTACAATAAACCCCAATATCAGTGATAAGGGGGAATTGCGGGCCGCAAGGATATCCATGTTCGTCGCCATTATTGTGGCCACGTATCTAGGGATGAATCCACCCGGCTTCGCGGCTCAAGTAGTGGCATTGGCCTTCGGTATCGCTGCCGCCTCTATCTTCCCTGCATTGATGATGGGTATCTTCTCGAAACGCGTAAACAGCACCGGCGCCGTTGCTGGTATGTTAGCGGGCTTGATCTCAACATTGGTTTACATCTTCTTGTTCCTAGGCTGGTTCTTTGTCCCAGGAACCGCATCTTTTGCCAACACGCCAGATAACTGGTTGTTCGGTATATCACCATTGTCCTTTGGTGCTATTGGTGCCGTGATTAACTTTGCCGTTGCGTTTACTGTCTCTTCGATGACAGCGCCGCCACCAAAAGAAATCCAAGACCTTGTAGAAAGTGTTCGTTATCCTCAAGGTGCAGGTGATGCCGTTGATCATTAAAGATTAACAACAACACTTTGCATTAACATCGGGTCTCACTACTTTGTGAGACCCGATTTACTTATAATAAGAATCCACTCAAGAAAAAAAGAGAGCGCTTATGTTTTGGGAACTCATTGCTACCGTTTTTGCCGGTATTGGCGGCGCAGGTATTGCTCTGTTGTTAAGAAAACTGACAAAACAAACAGCCCCTAAATGGCTCGTTCCTATTTTTGCAGGCGCTGCGATGCTTGGTTTTCAAATCCAAGGCGAATATGACTGGTACGACCATCAAACTGGCCTATTACCAAAAGGTATTGTTGTTGTAAAAGCGGTTCAAGAAGAAGCGCCATGGCGCCCTTGGAGCTACGTTTTTCCACAAACAATGCGTTTTATAGCCGCTGATGTTGCTAATTCAGCCAGAAATAAAATCGATCCCAACCTTGTACTTGTCGATTTATATTTCTTTGAACGTCGACATACCGCTAAACGTGTCCCTCAGATTATTGATTGTATACAAGGCGCAAGAACCGACTTCACTCAATCTTTTACCAAATCATCAGGGTCAAAAGCCGAATCAACGTCAACATGGTATCCACTTGAAAACGATGACCCATTACTAAAAGCGGTTTGTGACAATCAAGTCTAGCAGCGAGCAAACTGAGAAAAACGTTTTTTATGCCGAATTTTCCTCATTGGCATAAAGAGCCATGAACCACCATAATATCGACTTTTCTAATAATGAAAGTCGATATTTATGAACATCACTCAAGAAGAACGAGACGCGGTTTACAAAACAATTTTTTCGCGTCGTGATGTACGCAAAGAGTTCAAACCAGATACCATCCCTCAAGACGTTTTAGAACGCGTGTTACTCGCTGCCCATCACGCCCCTAGCGTTGGCTTTATGCAACCGTGGGATTTCATTATTGTGCAAAACCCTAAATCCAAAACAAAAATCAAACAAGGCTTTCTACAAGCTCATGCAGAAGCAACTGAGCTGTTTGAAGGTCAGCGCAAAGAAGACTATAAAAGCCTTAAATTAGAAGGTATTGAAGAAGCGCCATTGGGCATTTGCGTCACCTGTGATCGCAGTCGAACCGGTTCCGTTGTCTTAGGCCGAACCGCCAAACCGGAAATGGATTTATTCAGTTCCGTATGCGCAGTGCAAAACTTATGGTTAGCGGCGAGAGCTGAAAACCTAGGCGTTGGTTGGGTAAGTATTGTTCACGATCATGTCATACGCGACACACTCAACATCCCCGAATCCATCGATATCATTGCATATTTATGCGTGGGTTATGTCGACATTTTTCACGACACTCCAGACCTTGAAAGATCAGGTTGGTTGCCTAGGCGAGACGT
>CAXBGJ010000297.1:0-3679 GCA_963975045.1 uncultured Marinomonas sp.
TACGACCGTGATCCGGCATTGGGTTTGGGTTTGGGTTTGGGTTTGGGATAAGTTGTGAGCGGTATCCGTTTGCATCATTTCCGTGCCGGATTACGAGTGATGCGTGTTCGTTGTATTGAGTTGGTATGACGTTTTTTTGTAGGCACGATCATGATCCGGTGTTGGGTTTTGAGCAGTACCAGTAGCATTATTTCCACGCCGGATTACGCCTCGTTCCTCGTCTCATCCGGCCTACTGGATATGGGCTCTTTATTCGACCGTAACACTTTTTGCCAAATTGCGTGGTTGATCTACGTCTGTGCCTTTCACTACCGCAACGTGATAAGACAAAAGCTGCAAAGGAATAGTATGAACGATAGGTTCTAGAATACTTTCCACTTTTGGCACTTCTGTAAAAATGATGTTTTCTTCGTTGTGCAAGTCAGTATCTTTGTCGGCAAAAACATAAAGCTCGCCACCACGAGCCGCCACTTCCTGTAAATTAGATTTGAGCTTGTCTAGCATGTCGTTGTGCGGCACTAGTGCGATGATCGGCATATCTTCATCCACCAAAGCTAACGGCCCATGTTTCAACTCACCCGCTGGGTAAGCTTCTGCGTGAATATACGAAATTTCTTTCAACTTCAGCGCCCCCTCTAGGGCGATTGGGAACATAGTACCGCGCCCCAAAAATAGAGCATTAGTCTTATTAGCAAAGCGATCAGCCACTTTCTTAATATGCGCATCTTGTAACAACGCATCGTTCACATGAGCCGGTAAAGAACGCATGGCTTGAACTAGCTCTTTTTCTTTCTCTGCTGACAAGCCATTTTCCACCGCAATGGCAACGCTGGTGATCAATAGCGCAGTAAGCTGAGTGGTAAAGGCTTTGGTTGATGCTACGCCAATTTCCGTTCCTGCATTCGTTAGTAAAGTGAGTGCTGACTCACGGACCAGTGTACTGGATGGTACGTTACAAATGGCCAAGGTTGTCAGATAACCCAATTCTTTTGCCATACGTAGTGCGGCTAATGTATCGGCGGTTTCACCTGATTGCGATAAGGTTAAAAACAAGGTTTTCTTCGGAACGGCTACTTTTCGATAACGGTATTCGCTGGCCACTTCCACACTGCACGGTAGGCCCGCTAAATCTTCAATCCAATATTTCGCCACCATGCCGGCATGGTAGCTGGTCCCACAAGCAACGATGTGGACGTTTTCTACTTCTTTTAAGAAGCCTGAATCCGCACCGAAACAGCTGGTTAATACTTTTGTTTCGCTAATGCGGCCTTCCAAACAAGCACTAATCACTTTAGGCTGTTCATAGATTTCTTTCATCATGTAGTGACGAAACTCGCCTTTATCCGTGGCATCGATATTGTGATTGAACACATTGATTGGACGGTTTTGCTGTTCGCCTTTCGCATCATAGATAGTCACTTGGTCACGGGTTAGTTCAACCACATCCCCTTCTTCTAAGAAGATAAATTGGTCAGTAACGTGTAATAGTGCAAGCTGGTCTGATGCTACGAAGTTCTCTTCAATTCCCACACCCACAACCAATGGGCTTCCTTTACGCGCCGCAATAAAGCGATCATTATCGTCTTTTTGTACGACGCCAATAGCAAACGCTCCGTGCAATTTCGTTAACGTCGCTTGTACTGCTTTAAGCAAGTCGGGCTGCGTTTTTAATGCATTGTGAATAAGGTGTACGATGACTTCCGTATCGGTTTCGGATTTAAACTCATACCCTTTGGCTTTCAATTCACGGCGTAACGGCTCATGATTTTCAATAATGCCGTTATGCACCAAGGCGAGATCCTCACCCGAAAAATGCGGATGGGCATTGGCTTCAGTCGGTTTACCATGTGTAGCCCAACGAGTGTGAGCAATTCCCATTTTGCCGTCTAACGGCTGAGCTTCAAACTTGTCTTTTAGCGCTTGAACCTTGCCTACTGCACGATGCGAAAACACGCCATCTTCGTTATTAATCGCGATACCAGACGAGTCATAGCCACGGTATTCAAGGCGGCTAAGCCCCTCAATTAAAATTTTTGATACGTTACGGCGTGCAATGGCGCCAACTATTCCGCACATGGGAGAATCCTTCTTGCGTTGGTACTAAATCGTCGTTCAGTACCATTATAAATATGATGAAGTTAAAGACGGCTTCCGCTCTCATCTTTAACCCTGTTTGAAACTTACGTTAGAGAGAAAAACTATTTTTTTACAGGTACCGGCCTAGGCCAGTTATCTTTGTTGGTTTGTCGCGCTCGGGCAAACGCTAGCTGTTTTTCGCCAACGTGTTTGGTAATGGTTGAACCTGCTGCAATCGTCGCGCCTTCCGCCACTTGCACTGGTGCAACCAATGAGGTGTTGGAACCGATAAATACGTTATCGGCGACTTGAGTAAGATATTTATTCACCCCATCGTAATTGCAGGTAATGGTACCGGCGCCGACGTTTACATTAGCCCCCATTTCAGTGTCGCCAATGTAGCTTAAATGATTCACCTTGCTGCCTTCGCCAATGATGGCTTTTTTGGTTTCAACAAAGTTACCAATCTTCGCCTTATTAGCAAGTTGTGTGCCTGGGCGTAAACGTGCAAACGGACCAATATCACAGGCTTCGCCAATCTGGCTTTCTTCAATTAACGTATTGCTTTTAATGATAGTATTGTTACCAACACTGCAATTTTTAAGGTGGCAGTTTGGGCCGATTTCAACACCATCACCTAAAACGACATTACCTTCAAACACACAATTCACATCAATGATCACATCGTTGCCCGTAACCAATTCACCGCGGACATCGATACGCGATGGGTCCAATAAGGTCGCACCGTTCTGCATCAAGACAATGGCTTGTTGGTGTTGTAACTCTCGCTCTAGTGCCGCCAGCTGGACACGGTCATTTACACCCGCTACTTCAGCTTCGTTTTCTGGATTGACGGTAACAATATTAACGCCATCACGCGCAGCCATGGCAATCACATCAGTCAAATAGTATTCGCCCTGTGCGTTATTGTTCGTTAGGGCCGCAAGCCAAGCTTGAAGATAATTATTTGGCGCCAACAAAATCCCAGTATTCACTTCTTTAATAGCAAGCTGGCTTTCGGCCGCATCTTTCTGCTCAACAATGGCCGTCACCCGGCCTTGTTCATCACGTACAATACGGCCGTAACCCATTGGGTTATCTAGAGAAATGGTTAACAAGACTAAGGTATTAGAAGTCGACAACGCGCTCATTTTTTCTAATGTGCTGGCGCGAATAAGCGGAACATCGCCGTAAAGTGTCAGTGTTGAGCCATCGGTTTGCAGAAAAGGCGCCACTCTGCGCAATGCATCGCCGGTTCCTTGAGGGTTATTTTGCCAAACGATATTGGCTGAAAAATCCTGACAACTGGCTTCAACTTGCTCGCCTTGATGACCTACGACTAGATGCAGTTTGGATTCAGGTAAAGCACTTGCTGTGGTAAGAACTCGCCTCACCATGGCGATCCCGCCAATATTGTGTAGCACCTTAGAGAAGGCCGATTTCATTCGGCTACCCTTGCCAGCAGCAAGAATTACGATGTCCTGAGTCATGAAGCGTCCTTGTAGGGTGTTTTGAAATTATGAATAAATAGACAATGGCGCTTATTAGACCTTTTTGCCAAAATCGCCACAACCCAAATTGTCAAAAATAAAATGACAATTTT
>CAXBGJ010000298.1:0-3626 GCA_963975045.1 uncultured Marinomonas sp.
CCGCCCCAAAATAGTATTTCGATGTGGATAACGACCAAAACGATCCACAATTTTTTTGTGTTTCATCTCAAAGCCCAAAGTATTAGACACGCCCAAAACCGTAAACAAAACCTCCGCCACCTCATGTATTAACGCGGATTCACTGTGCATAAACGGCATATACAAAAAGCTTCGCTCTGATGAAGGTAGCGCCTTATCAAAGCCTTTATCAATCGCCGTTTGCGCCAGCGCCAAGGCCATCGAGTCCGCTGCAAATGATTCAGGTAGATCACGATAAAGATTACGAGAAAATTGATCGAGCACAATAATCTCTGCCAACGCACCTTGCGCAGAATCACGCCAAGAGAATAACTCTCCTTGAATCGCTTGCTGATGAAGCGCACCGAATCGAATTTGGATGTTTTTGTCGAAATCGAGATCTTTTTGAAACCATTTTTTTGGATCAATCTCGTTAAACCAAAAATCTAAAACGTCTTGATACATAAATCCCGTCAAAAAATGAATGAATGAAAAAGTATAGCTTGTTGTGTTGTTTTAGAAAAACGAACGGATCAAAGTACTAAAGCCCTAACGAGACGTTAATTCGTCCGCCGTGACGGCCGCTATTTTAATGCCAAAACTCGATATATTCGGCAAAGTCGCATTATGATGAGCGCGGATCTGTTCTGCACTCGCATGAGGCTTATCATGCGTTGTGTGAGCATCCGACACCAACTCAACTGAATAGCTCAATCCCGCAGCGCGCCTTACCGTCGTATCCACACAGAACTCCGAGGCATAACCACAAACAATCAAATGCTCAACGTCGTTTTCTTTTAACAAGGCATCCAGATTAGTGCGTAAAAAAGAATCCGGCGTCGTCTTTCGCACAAATTGATCGCCCTCCGCTACATTCAAATCTGCCTGCAACTGCCAACCAACAGAGCCAAACTCAATCTCAGAGCCCGCGGCTTCATGCTGTACATGAATCACCATCAAATTATTTGACCGCGCCCACGATGTAATACGATTTATCCGCTCAACCACAAGATCCGCCTCAAAAGGTCGAGGTACTGGGTCAAACAGAATGCTTTGTACATCAATGATAAGAATCGCAGATTTCATAGAGCCTTCTTAAATCACTTCAGGCGAACTTAATAAATACAGGGTATCTTTACTAAAGTCCTGCTCGTGAGGCCATTGAACACCGCCAAATGCCACTGAAACCTGCCTGAAGTAACTCTCATCTTTCAATTCTTGAAAAATACCTTTGTCGAGAAAGGGAGACACATCAAACACACGAACATCACCATTCTCAAACGTGAGTTTGAGGAAGTAAGAATTCATTGATATAACAGAAGTAACTTTTGGGTTCATAAAGCACACTTATTTAAGAGGATCTATTTTAAAAACGGATTCGCCGTTCGTCGCGAGTGCCCAGTCAGCCATGAGTTCATCCTTGTGTATTTCAACCCAAGCATCAACCAATTTTTGCTTCGGTTTAGGTAAAGAACCTTCCAATACAAATCCATCTCTAATAGCAACAACCGCTTCGCTATCTTGATAATACACATGAATATGTGGGCTTTTATGCTTTTGGTTATCAAAATAGTACATACGCACTATTATCCCGTAGAACATTGAAATGGTTGGCATAGCTGTCTTCCTTGACATGTTTAAGCTTTATCGTAAATGGAACTTTAACACCACCAGTACAAAGAGGTAAAAGTCTTTAGTTGACGATACAATCTATATTGAACCAATTTTCTAGGAAGTACTTAAATGCGTTTTTATGCTGATGGACCAAACATACCGGATCAACGACTTGAGTTACGAGACCAAGGAATGGTTGTCTTTTTCTGTGGCGCGGGCGTTTCAAGGAATGAAGACCTTGACGATTTTGAGCAGTTAATTAGACAAACTCATAATGGATATATCAGACATGATGCCCTATGAAGTTCCTAAAATACTCGACATTATCTTTGAATCAGATCCATAACGATTCTGGCATCATGGGGATTTTTTTTGAATTCTAACCATGCAGCGTTTTTAGCGCATATTCAGGGTCGGCCTCGACGATTTTAAGCAAAGCTCGTGCTGGCCCCGTTGGATGACGACGCCCTTGTTCCCAGTTTTCTAAAGTACGCTTACTGACACCAAGCAGGTTAGCAAAACGACTTTGACTTAAACCTGTTTTGGTACGAATTGGCTTCACTTCTGGGTCTGCAAATGCAGTGATTCGAGCCGCTGTGGCTTGACCTTTTATGATGTCATCGGCTTGCTGCACACTTTCAAGTAGCTCATTTAACATGTCGTCATTCATAATTACCACCTTTCAACCATTACCGAAACATCACTGAACTATACGCCATTGGCGTAATATATCGATCAATAATCAAACAACAATAGATAAAAGCAGAAGACAGTTCATTGCACTATCGTGAAGAAAAAAGAGGCTAGATATTTTACAAAAAAAAAACCATGCCGTTTTCACGACATGGGGATTCTTAAACGCTAGCAATCAACGAGGGTTAAAAAGAAACGTGCTGACAGGCTTCTATGACGTCCTTCAATTGTTGCTGGATAAAAGCGCGTTTGCTGTCATCCAGTTGATATTCAGACCGCGTCGCCATTTCGTCATTTAAGTAAGTTGCTTGAGAAAGTTCAAGCTGGATGGCGTGAATACCATTGCTTGGTTGACCAAAGTGGCGAGTAATGTAGCCACCTTTAAAGCGGCCGTTTAGGACTTGTGTGTAGTTCGGTCGCATGATTTGCGTGACCGCATTCGCAATGGCTACATCACAGGATTCACCGGCATTGGTTCCCCAGTTAAAGTCTGGCAAGGTACCATCAAATAACATAGGCACTTGAGCGGCGATGCTGTGCGCATCGAATAAAATTGCGTAGCCAAATTTGGCTTTTAAACGCGCCAGTTCTTGCTCTATTGTCGAATGATAAGGCGTCCAAATCTGTTCTTTACAAAACGCTTTGTGTTCGTCGCTCGGCGCGTTTCCCTCTACAAAAACCGGACTGTCTTCAAACAAAATATCTGGAAACAAGCCCGTGGTTTTCGTCGCATAAAGAGGTTTGTCGTCATAAGGTCGATTAAGATCGATGACATAACGAGAGTAGTTAGCTTTGACAAAGCCCACACCCAGTGATTCTAGAAAGTCATAAAGTTCAGGAATATACCAATCTGTATCAGGCAATTTTTTAGCTTGATCAGACAAACCGGCTTGCACCTCGGCAGTCAGGTTTAATCCCGAATGCGGCATGCTAACCAATAAAGGCGAATCCCCTTGACGAAATTCGAATGCGGGTACGGTTAATGAGACCTGCGTTGCCATTATGCTTTTTCCCCTTGATGTTCTTCACCATGATAAACGCGATGTTTGACTAGATTGCCGCCTAACCAATAACTTAGTTCACCTGGACTTTCTACGTCCCAGCAAACAAAGTCTGCGGTTTTACCGACTTCCAAACTACCATGAGTATCGCCCATTCCCAGTGCTTTTGCTGCAAGTATTGTCGCGCCAGCGAGAGCTTCTTCTGGCGTTAAGCCGAATAAGGTGCAAGACATGTTCATCATCAAGCGTAACGACAACGCCGGAGACGTCCCTGGGTTCGCATCCGTTGCAATGGCCATA
>CAXBGJ010000299.1:0-3572 GCA_963975045.1 uncultured Marinomonas sp.
TCTTTCAATGCATGAACCGCTGCCACTTTCATTTCTTCATTGATCTTAGTCGCGCGAACATCTAAAGCACCACGGAAGATGAAAGGAAAGCCAAGTACGTTGTTTACTTGGTTAGGGTAATCAGAACGGCCTGTTGCCATGATCAAGTCATCACGTGTCGCACGAGCCAATTCAGGATTGATTTCTGGATCAGGGTTTGAACAAGCAAACACGATTGGGTTTGGCGCCATTTTAGCAAGCTGTTCCCCAGAAAATAGATCCGGACCTGATACTCCGATGAAAACATCTGCACCATCGATTGCGTCGTCCAAAGTACGTTTGTCAGTATCAATCGCAAACATCGCTTTAAACTGGTTCAAATCGTCACGACCAGAGTGAATAACACCCTTGCGATCAAGTACGAAAATGTTATCACGCTGCGCACCACAAGCAATAATCAGCTTCATGCAAGCCGTTGCTGCTGCGCCTGCGCCTAGGCAAACGATTTTAGCATCAGCAATGTCTTTGCCTTGAAGTTCAAGTGCGTTCAAAAGACCAGCGGCCGTTACGATTGCAGTACCGTGTTGATCATCATGGAAAACAGGGATAGAACAACGTTCGATCAACTGACGTTCGATTTCAAAACACTCTGGCGCTTTGATGTCTTCTAAGTTGATGCCACCGTATGTGTTCGCAATACGAGCAACCGTATCAATGAAGGCTTGTGGGCTTTCAGATTCAACTTCCACATCAACAGAGTTAATACCAGCAAAGCGTTTAAACAATAAACCTTTACCTTCCATTACCGGCTTGCTGGCCAATGGACCTAGGTTACCCAATCCAAGAATCGCCGTGCCATCAGAAATAACAGCGACTAGGTTGCCTTTACCCGTGTAACGGTAAGCGGCTTCCGGGTCTTTTGCGATTTCGCGACAAGGCTCAGCCACACCAGGGCTGTATGCTAAAGCAAGGTCACGTGCCGTTGCCGTTGGCTTAGTAATAGTAGAGCTCATTTTTCCAGGTACTGGATATTCATGGTAATCCAGTGCAGCTTGCTTAATATCTTCTGCCATTATGATGTTTCCGTCTATTTGGTGTAATTAATTAGTTTTATCGTAGTCAAATGGAGCCTTGTCCCAAAACCTAAAAAAGCATCGGAAGTAGCACCTTATATTTTTTGAGCTGTTATATCAGAATAGTCGATCTACTCATTACTTTAAAGCATAAAACCATAGGCATTTTCTATCAATCAATGATTGATAGGTGCTTTGATTTCAAGTAAATCATTGGGGTGTCTTACAGACAGTACCCAAGATTTAAACTCTGAGTTTCGATTTTTTCTTTGATGCTGCCAGCCACGCACCTCTATTTCCTTACCTTCAAGATAAAACACTTTTTGGGCAGGCCAATAATCGATTACGTTGGGTGGCAAATTGATCACTAGATCACGATTGGTTTCTAACCACCAACCGCCTCGGTTTTGAGTAATTGAAGTGATGGTGACACGAGAAAATGCAAATCCAGCTTTTGGCTGCCATTGCAAAGTTTGCTGCCATAATCCCTTATGCGCATTGCGAGCTGAGTTCTCAGCTGCCTCAAAACATGCTTGATATGCCAGATTTGGAGGGACAGCAATACGATAACCAAGTCCTTCGGATAGTAACTGACTCGTTAATGAAATACGATCTTTATCGAAAAGGTAGTACAAATAGCGACCGTATCTATCACGCTCATTTTTTGCTTTTTGAATGTACACAAAGCGATCAAGACGGGCGCGCAAAAAGTCTGTTGCTTCTACCGCATAGGCCTCATGGTGACCTTTTTTATGGTCGAGTTCTGGCGTGTCAATTCCAACTAACCGAACTTTTCGGCCATCGCTAAGATGTATAGTGTCGCCATCCACTACTCTCTTAATTTGCGCTTTTTCGAGTGCGCCTGTTGCTTCGCACTGTTCGTTAGCCTGAACAGCAAGGGACAAAAACAAAAAAAGCGCCAAGAAAACTTGGCGCTTTTTTAATGCAATCACTGTCATTCCACCAATTACTTGGCGGTACGACGTGCTCCGAAACGCTTGTTAAAGCGATCAACACGACCACCAGAATCCAACATTTTTTGTTGGCCTGTGTAGAATGGGTGGCAGTTGCTGCATACATCAAGGTGCATGTCTTTACCAGCAGTTGAATTAAGATTCAGAGTGTTACCACAAGTACAAGTAGCAACAAGTGCAGAGTAAGTTGGGTGGATATCTTTTTTCATCGTATTTACCTTTAAGTTTGGTGTGCCGCCACTTGGTCGATATAGATGGGCTATTGCCGCGCCAAGCACCGCACGTTTCGTTGTACAGACATTGTACAGTGGTGCCAAGAATCGCGTATTTTAGGTGTCTATTGCCGAATCAGCAACCCTTTTATCATGCTTTTCTTATAAAATTGCCTCTCGCACCGAACCACTACTCTGACGTACACTTAATTCTTCGTCGATATACTCTATTTTTGCTTTACTAAACAAGGTCTAACCTAACGCATGTCCGAGGCGCTTCTTACTCCTTACCCTTTTATCAAAGTCGCTTTGCCAGTGCCAATGCGCACTTTGTTTGACTATAAAGTACCGAAAGCCATTGCATTAAGACACGAGTTAAAGCCTGGCATGCGGATCAAAGTGCCTTTCGGTAAAAGCAGTCGCCTTGGTGTTATTGTCGCCTTGAGTGAAACCAGCGACTGGGATCCCGCGCATGTCAAACCACTCACGTCATTGCACGATGAAAGCCCCGTCATCACAAAAGAACTCATGGCATTGTGCGAATGGGCCGCGCGTTATTATCATCACCCCATTGGCGACGTGATCTTTCATGCCTTACCGGTACTGTTACGAAAAGGCGAGAACGCTGAGTTTCGTACAGAAAATTGGTGGCTGACGACGCCAGAAGGGCAAAAGCTCCCTCTTGACCAACTCAGCCGAGCGCCTCGACAGCAAGACTTTCTTAAAGCCGTTCAACAACATCCGCATGGTTTGAGTCAACATGCTGCATCGGTTCTAGATCTTGCTCCTGCTGCCGGAAAAAGCTTAGAAGAAAAAGGCCTATTACGCAGAGAGCCTCGCTCCTTTAACAAAGGCGGTGAAAAACATGCTTACCAAACTCAAGTACCTCCTACACTAAACCCAGAGCAAGCGATTGCCACAGAAGAGTTATTAGACTCACGCCATCATTTTAATGTTGCATTATTAGATGGTGTAACGGGCAGCGGCAAAACCGAAGTGTTTTTACGAGTCATGGAACGCCTCATAGAAGAGGGAAAGCAAATTCTCGTGATGGTGCCAGAAATTGGTCTGACGCCTCAAACATTGAAGCGCTTTGAAATACGCTTCAACACCGACATTGTACTGATGCACTCCAACATGAGCGATCGAGAGCGCCTAGATGCTTGGTTATTGGCCGCCAGTGGTCATGCGAAAATCATCATAGGCACACGTTCTGCGGCGTTTATCCCTGCACCAAACCTCGGGTTAATCGTGATAGACGAGGAACATGACACCTCTTACAAACAACACGAAGGCTTTCGCTATCACGCTCGGGATCTCGCGATTAAACGCGC
>CAXBGJ010000300.1:0-3571 GCA_963975045.1 uncultured Marinomonas sp.
TTATTATCGAACGTGCTGCGGGAGATTATATTCTTGGCCGTATTCGTGCGGGTGTACTTGAGCAAGGCATGACGGATCTACTTCGCGAAGCAGGTGTTGGTGAACGCATGGATCGTGAAGGTCAAGTTCATACTGGCGTAGAATTAGCATTTAACAACAAGCGCGTTAAAATTGAGTTAGAAAAACTGACAGGAGGCAGTACCGTGATGGTTTACGGCCAAACGGAAGTGACTCGTGACTTGATGGAAGCTCGTGAAAACGCCAACTTAACCACTTATTACGAATCTAGCAATGTGGTTCTTCACGATGTGAAGACCGATTCGCCTTATGTGACATTCGAGCAAAGTGGCGAAGAATATCGCCTAGATTGTGACTATATTGCAGGTTGTGATGGTTTCCACGGTGTGTCTCGTCCCACCATTCCTGAATCTTCTCGTAAAGAATTTGAGCGTGTCTATCCATTCGGTTGGTTAGGTGTTTTGTCGGATACACCGCCAGTGAATGATGAGCTTATTTATTGCAAAACGGATCGTGGCTTTGCCATGACGAGCATGCGTTCCGCGACACGTTCCCGTTATTACCTTCAGGTGCCTCTTACTGATAAAGTCGAAAATTGGAGTGATGATGATTTTTGGACTGAGTTGAAACGTCGTCTTCCTGATGATGTCGCTGAAAAATTGGTAACAGGTCCGACGATTGAAAAGAGCATTGCGCCGTTGCGTTCTTTTGTGTGCGAGCCGATGCAATATGGCAACCTTTTCTTGGTTGGTGATGCTGCTCACATCGTACCGCCAACGGGTGCGAAAGGTTTAAACCTCGCGGCATCGGATGTAGCAACGCTGAATAAAATATTAACGCGTGTTTATAAAGACGGTGATAAAGCGTGTATTAATCAATACTCTGAAATTTGTTTGCGTCGGGTTTGGCATGGCGAGCGTTTTTCTTGGTGGATGACGAGTATGTTGCATGACTTTGGTGATGATGGCGCAAACAACACGGACGCGCAGACGTATGGACGCTTTATGAGTTCAGAACTGAATTTCTATACAGACAACGAAGCGGGTCGCCGTGTGATTGCAATGCAATACGTTGGATTACCTTACGAAGATCTGTCTTAAAAGATCTAAAAAAACCGGATAGCGATTAGATATTTTTTTGAGAATAGGCACGGTTTTCTCTTTGAGATTTTATGACGCTATCCAATTTTTCAATACCTTACATTGATAATCAATTACCTTTTTGACCATTAGGTTGCTAATCTGATAAATGCAAAGTAGTTCTAAAAAATTTAAATAAAAACAACGCTATTTGGGAGTCGATCATGATAAAAATAATAAAGCACGCGGCAATAACCGCTGTTGCTGCCTCTGCTATTGTCAGTGCTCAAGCAAACGCATCTGCAGAATATACATTGCGTTTTAGTCACTTTTTTCCTGAAGTGTCAGGTCCAAGTAAGGGCTTATTTCAAAAATGGGCAGAGGCGGTAGAAACAGAATCGAATGGACGTATTGACGTTCAGATGTACCCCTCTAGCACGCTAGCTAAGGCTCCAGCTCAGTACGATGCAGTGAAGAATAGCATTGCGGACGTGTCTGTTTCCGTTCAAGGCTATACAGCAAACCGTTTTCCATTAACGCAAATTGTTGAGCTACCGGGTGTTTCTCAAGGTGCGGCGCAAGGTTCTTGTATTGTTCAGTCGCTGTATGATGAAGGCCTTATTTCTAACGAATACAGTCAAACTAAACCTCTGTTCTTGTTTACACATGGGCCAGGCGGAATTCATACCACGAAGAAAGAAATCAAAGTACCTAAAGATTTAGAAGGTTTACGTATCCGCCGTCCAACGGCCGTGGTTGCAAAACTGCTCGAAGGTCTTGGTGCACAACCTGTTGGCATGCCAGCCCCTGACTCTTATCAGTCAACTCAACGTGGTGTGATTGATGGTGTGGCGTTGCCATGGGAAGGTCAATATACATTCCGTCTAAACGAATTAACTCAGTACCATACAGATGTAGGTGGTCTTTATACGCTGGCTTTTATTATGACGATTAACAAATCGTTTTATAATCGTCTACCAGCGGATCTTAAAAAGGTAATCGATCATAACTCAGGCATGGAATGGGCTAAAAAAGCGGCAGTTGTTTTTGATGATTTAGATGAGAAAGGCCGTGCCCAAGCTATTGAATTGGGGCATAAAATCACCGTCATTGAAGGCGGTGCAGAAAATCCTTTGTGGAAACCAGTTCTTTATCAAGCAACAGAAGATTACTTGAATGAACTACAGCAAAAAGGATTACCTGCTTATAAAGTGTATGCTCGTGCTGTTGAGCTGTCTCAGTCAGCTTGTAAATAACGACAGTTAATAGACATGACCAAGAGTTGTGGTAGTTGGAGAGTATTAATGAAGGTAATAGCTCAAATAATAGAGCGCATTACGCATGGAATGCACTTATTGGGTGGGATGTTTCTAATCACTATGATGGTGATTACCTTGTTTGATGTCTTCACACGAGGTTTATTTTCGATGACGGATGGTGCTGTTGACTGGACTATCCTTGGTGGCATCGAGTTGGTGAAATACAGTTTACTATTTACTGTACTCTTTATTCTTCCGCACTCTGTTAGCCGTTCACAGGTCATTGTTGACCTGTTTACGGAACGGCTTCAAGCGAGAACAAAAAAAGTATTAGAAGCGATTTATATACTTTGCTTTGGTTTAATGGGAATTGGTATGAGCTACAGTTTTTATCATTTGGTTGATGAAGCGGCAATGAGTTATGAAACGACCCAAGACCTATTGATCCCATTAACGTATTTTTATGCCGCGGCTTGTTTCGCAACCTTTATGCTTGCTGTTTCGGCCGTGATGCACGCGTTGCAATTATTATTTTCTAAAAAGGCAGGGTCATGAGTACTTCAATGATAGGTGTTGTCTGTATTGCCGTCATGTTGCTGCTAATCGTACTGCGTGCTCCTATCGCATTGACGATGGCGTTGGCAGGATTTGTTGGTTTTGGTTGGATTGTTGCGTTCGATCCTGCTCTTTCTATTCTCGCAAGCGGCCCTTTTGAAACGCTGTCTAATTACAGCTTTAGCCCTATTCCTATGTTTATTCTGATGGGTGTATTTGCTTCAAAGTCCGGTATGTCGCAAGAACTATTCCAAGGCGCAAGAGCCATGTTTGGTAGTTGGCGTGGCGGCATGGCGTTGGCCGCAGTCACTTCTTGCGGTATTTTCTCTGCTATTTCTGGTTCATCCATGGCGACGGCAGCCAGTATGTCTCGTGTTGCATTGCCAGAAATGGAAAAGAATGGTTATGCGCCAACCTTGGCGACGGGTGTGTTAGCCGCGGGGGGTACCTTAGGCATCATGATTCCACCTTCTATTGCGCTGTTATTGTACGCCCTGATAACCGAGCAATCGGTGGGGGCCATGTTTATGGCTGGGGTGATACCGGGTTTACTTGGGTTGGTGATGTACGGTCTTACCGTTGCTATTTTGGTTATCGTGTTTCCCAATATTGCTCAACCTGGAAAGGCAACCACGTTAAAAGAAAAATTTCTTGGTCTTA
>CAXBGJ010000301.1:0-3564 GCA_963975045.1 uncultured Marinomonas sp.
CCGGTCTGCGATGATCTTCTGAAGCCTCTAGCGAGCGCCCACACAAATTATCTGTTTAAATTCTTAAAGAGCGTGTTCAAGCATTTGCCTGAACGAGCTGCGTATAATACAGATTAAATTTAATGATGCAACACTCTCTTAATGAAAAATATAAAAAAGGGCTACAATAAAATTGCAGCCCTTTTAATTAACAATCCAAAATCAGAGATAAGTTATTTAATCTCTAAAGCTTGCGCTTCAATACGAGCCTTCCATTCGGCCGGTCCAGTGATATGAACAGACGTTCCTGCAGAATCAACCGCAACCGTTACCGGCATATCTACAACATCAAATTCATAGATAGCCTCCATTCCCAATTCAGGAAACGCAATGACATCAGCTTTCTTAATTGCTTTCGACACAAGATACGCCGCACCACCAACTGCCATTAGGTAAACAGCACCAAACTCTTTAATCGCTTCAATTGCAACTGGACCGCGCTCTGACTTACCAATCATGCCAAGCAAACCCGTTTTATCAAGAATGGTTCTTGTGAATTTATCCATTCGAGTGGCCGTGGTTGGCCCAGCAGGACCAACCGCTTCATCTCTCACTGGATCAACTGGCCCAACGTAATAAATAAACCGCCCTTTAAGATCAACCGG
Organism: uncultured Marinomonas sp.; assembly: GCA_963975045.1. Classification (GTDB taxonomy): domain Bacteria; phylum Pseudomonadota; class Gammaproteobacteria; order Pseudomonadales; family Marinomonadaceae; genus Marinomonas. Next base: position 645 of record CAXBGJ010000301.1, read on the forward strand.
CAACTCTTCACCATTGGCGATCATTTCGACCATTTTTTTATGCGCCGCATCACGCCCTGTGAGCATTTTACCACTTAACAAAACGGTCTCACCAGGCTGCCATTCTTTCACCTGCTCTGGCGTAATAGTATTTAGGTCGACTCGACGAACACTTTCACCAACTTCCCAAGTGATTTTTGGCCAATCATCAAGTGATGGCGGAACTAAATCAGCGGGGCCCGAGCCATCCAATACAAAATGCGCATGACGCGTCGCCGCACAGTTTGGAATCATCGCAACAGGTAAAGAAGCGGCATGGGTTGGATAATCCATAATTTTAACATCAAGCACTGTTGTTAAACCGCCCAAGCCTTGAGCGCCAATGCCTAAATTATTTACAGCATCAAAAATCGCCAAGCGAAGCTCTTCTACTCGATTCTGTGGACCACGCGCCTTAAGCTCATGAATATCGATAGGGTCCATTAAGGACTCCTTCGCCATAACCATCGCTTTTTCGGCCGTACCACCAATACCAATACCCAGCATCCCCGGCGGGCACCAACCAGCACCCATTGTTGGGACGGTTTTCTTAACCCATTCAACAATGTCATCTGAAGGGTTCAGCATTGCAAGCTTCGATTTATTCTCGGAACCGCCGCCTTTTGCAGCAACATGCACCTCAACCGTATCACCCGGAACAACTTCCATGTGAATGACAGCAGGGGTATTGTCTTTGGTGTTTTTACGGGCACCAGCAGGGTCAGCGAGAATAGAAGCTCGCAAGACATTATCTGGGTTTAGATACGCACGACGCACACCTTCATTAATCATATCAGCAACGCTTTGAGCTCCCTCCCACTGCACATTCATGCCAATTTTAATAAACACGGTGACGATGCCTGTGTCTTGGCAAATAGGACGTTTACCTTCCGCGCACATTCTAGAATTAATAAGAATTTGAGCCATGGCATCTTTCGCTGCCTTACTTTCTTCTCTTTCGTAAGCCTCATGCACAGCTTTGACAAAGTCCAGAGGGTGGTAATAAGAGATAAACTGCAATGCGTCTGCCACGCTATCAATCAGATCATCTTCTTTAATAATACTCATGCTTCTCTCCTGCTGAGAATTACAATTGAATCAAGAACGAAATGGTAAAAGATGCGGGAGCGCAAAGAAAGCATTTAAGGAGGCTTTTAAAAAAAAAGCCCCTCATCAATCTAATAAATGAGGGGCACATTGAATTTTTTCTCTTACCTGTAATTCTATCGATTTACCTTTTGCTCTCTATCGGACTTAGGCTTCTGAACAGAATGCTGGATATATTCCTCTAAAATTTGAGCTGTAAATTTCTCTCTCTCAGGCAAGGAAGCAATACGCTCAGCCTCCCAATTAATTAAACGGATAAAGACAGAATATTTTTTTATAAAACCATAACCAATGTCTCTCACACCGATATCGTTTGCGTCCATCAAGTAAATAACTTGCTCAAGATTTTTCTGCGTCTCAAACTGCCCACCTTCATTCGCTGCAATCAATAAACGCTGTATGTGCTGTATCGGATTCTCCGATGTACGCGACTCTTTTTTAGCTAAGCTAGAAACCAAAAATTTATCTAACATTTCCTCCGTATGCCTTTCCCTTTCATTAACATCTGGAATCCGTGCAGATTCACGCTCAAGCAGACGAATAAACAAGCTCTTATTTTTTATGTCAGAAAATTCTAAATCTTTCAAAGAAAGGCCATTACCCGTCATAATATCAATCACTTTTTCATAAGACGTGACTGCATTCTCACCAACAGAAACGGCCAACACTAGATGTCGGCGCAACTCATGCATAATCTTCGCTGCACGATAATCTTCTTTTTGCTGTAGGTGCTGTTTATAAGCCTCTTTGTTTTTCATCAACTCATGACTGATGGCATCAAATCCTTGCACAGCATCCTGCTCATCTCTTAGACAAGCCATACGAACCTTAGTGCAACGATCCTCCCAGGCCTCATAAGATTTAGCCCTAGCTTGAAAAGCTCGCTCAATGGCCTCCTCAAAACTTTGCTCTATCCGAGCTCGTTCTGTGCGCTCCTGCACTTCACTTTGCTCATGCTCATAACGCTTTCTCTTCTTGAACTGCAAACTCTCTTGAGCCAAAGACAACTGTTTATCTAATGCATCGATTGCTGTTTGAATCTTGGTTTCGTCGAAGTCGGCTAGTTTTTCATAAACTTTTGACCAGTAACCATCCTCTAAAAATGGCACGTTAGGATCACTGGTGGCATATTGAGTTTTTAGCGTCTCAGTGAACTCATGGCTATCGGGACGAAACGCCTTAGTAGCGTTAATAACATTATCGCTGGTAGCCGTATAAGCAGAAACATTATCCTGTTCACTGTCATTCCTGACGGACTCTTTTTTGGAGCCCAATTCATCTAATACATTTTCTGCTGCCATTTCACTTCCATCAACTAAATCAACATCTACCTTTGGATGCTCTTCAGCACCCTCATCTTGTGAATCAAAATAAGATACATCAGCACCAAGAGTTGAACTGTCATCACCCATACAACAATTCACCACATTCGTGTTGGCATTATTTCTCAAAGAATCATCTGAATCGAACAAATCACTTAAAGCCATATCATCAATACTCGTATGAACTGATTCATAAGCATGATTTGGATCTTTGTTTTTTTCACTAAAGCGGCGACTATAAACAGAACTATCAGTAGATGGCTTCACAACAGGTTCTTTTTGATATCTAGGAGCAGCTCCACCCCAACTAACACGATATAGCGCCGAACGATCGCACAACTGTAAAATGGGCAGCTCTCTTTGAGCTATCTCATACTGTCTAATTAACAGTTCAGCATGACGCAAAGCCATAATCGATTCACTTGCATTAGGTGACGTCGATAAATTCAGTAGTTTAACAACTTTCTGTATGG
>CAXBGJ010000302.1:0-3544 GCA_963975045.1 uncultured Marinomonas sp.
AAGATTGAAATCCACATCATATCCATTAGATTTCCTCCAAAGACAGCGCGTCTTCTTGTTCACTGTAAGTGGGTTTTTTGCCTTTAATTACCATGATGAGTGCATCCAAGATCGCTAAGTTAAGCGCGATAACACCAATTGCAACGGGCATTTGTGGTATCCACAGAGGAACAGGGACGTAGCCGTAAGAGACTTCGTCATAAATGTAAGATTCGTACACCATATAAGAACAAGCGTAAGACAAGTAACACAGCAACCCGAGAGACAATATAAGGATAATGCCTTCCTGTATTTTACGAGGCACAGGTGAGAAACGCTGTATTAATAGAGTGACACGAATATGCCCACCTTCACGGAAGGTATAAGCCAGCCCTAAAAAGGTAGAGGACGCCAGAGCATAGCCTGCAAAATCATCTGCAGACGGCACAATGAAACCGAATAAACGGCCAACGATTTGTGCTAACAATAACAAGGTAATAATGACGATACACAAACCGGACAACAGGCCAGAGCATTGGTAAAGTTTTTCTTTTATTTGGCTCATAGTGTTCACTTTTTTGAAGAGCAGTTAGATATGGACCACCACCTAGCCTCCCCCTTAGCAGGGGGAGGAACTTAGACATGGACCCTCACCCTCACTTCCCCCCTTAGCAGGGAGATTCGCACTTTGTTCCTTCCCCTTATTTTTTTGAAGGGGAGGGCTAGGGTGGGGTTATTTATTTCGGTAATTATTTCTGGTAACGAGACAAAATGGCGCCAACATCTTTTGGAGATTCCGCTTTCCATTCTTCTGCCATGGTTTTGCCAATGGCTTGTAATTCTTTTAACAACTGAGGAGAAGGATCTGATGCTTTCATACCGTTCTCGATCAAAGTGGCTTTGTCTTTTGCTGCACGTGCCGCAACTTTAGTCCAGCCTGCTGCTTCTGCGTGTTGCGCTGCATCAAGTATGACTTGCTGGGTCGCTTTATCTAAACGACGAAAAGCACGTTTGTTCACCACAATAATATTTTTCGGAATCCAAGCTTGGATATCCGTGTAGTTATTAACATAATCCCACGCTTGGCTATCAACACCGGTAGAAGGTGACGTGATCATCGCTTGGATGATACCAGTACTGAATGCTTGAGGAATGTCTGGTACTTGAATCGTCGTTGGCGTGGTACCCATTAGATCCGCAAGGCGTGACGTAGATGGGCTGTAAGCACGCATCTTTGTGCCCGCTAAATCGGCCAAGGCATTTACCGGTTCTTCGCTGTAAAGGCTTTGAGCAGGCCAAGCAACCGCGTAAAGCAACATCATGCCGTCTTTATCCAGTTGTTTTGATACTTCTGGTTTAGCGGCTTCCCATAGTTTTTTAGCGTCTTCAAAAGACGTGGCTAAAAAAGGAATGTTGTCATGTTTATAAATAGGATTTTCGTTGCCTAGAATACCCAGAAACACTTCCCCGATTTGTACTTGTCCTGATTTAACAGAGCGTGGAATTTCAGTGTGTTTTACCAATGAACCACCGGAGTGAACCGTAATATCAAGTTCACCTTTGGTGTTGTCTTTGATTTCTTGAGCAAAAGTATAAGCGATTTGAGTCGGTAGGTTACCGTCTCCGTAAGGCGTAGGCATGTGCCATTTTTCTGCAAAGCTGGCGGTAGACGCAAGTCCACCAATAAGTAACGCGCTGGTTAATTTCAACATAGTTATCGTTCCTTTTTTACAAGTCGTTGTTGTTATGTATGACACAGTTTTAAGCCCTGTGTGGAGGCACCGTTCTTTTGTTTTTTTGTCCACTAAAGAACAGCGAGATCGGTATCTAAAATATCAGTCACTAGCATTTTACCCGGAGCATGAGTGATGCAAATAGGAGGTTTAGCGTTGCGAATGGCCACTTGCGGCGTAACACCACAGGCCCAAAAAACAGGAACTTCGCCCTCTTTTACCGTTACGGCATCACCGTATTCGGGTTTGCTTAAGTCCGTAATGCCAATGTCTTGTGGTGTACCAAAGTGTAGTGGTGCGCCGTGTGCTTTTGGAAAACGTGTGGTGATTTGAATCGCTCGGATTGCATCTTTTGGTGTGTATGGGCGCATGGTTACCACCGTGTTACCAAAAAAACGTCCTGCTGGTACGGTGGCAATTGACGATTCAAACATAGAAACGTTCACATCTTCTTCTATGTTTCTAGGTGTAAGACCCGCTTGAGACAAGGCATGTTCAAAAGAAAAAGAGCAACCTAATACAAAAGCCACCATGTCATCTTGCCATAAATCCTCAATGTCTGAGCGACTTTCGACTTTTTCGCCATTGCGATACACATAATATTCTGGGATGTCGTGGCGCATGTCGATGTCATCGCCAAGTTCTGGCATGGTAAAATTGCCGACTTCAGACACGCCAATTAAAGGACAAGAGACTGGGTTTTTCTGGCAATAAAGCAAAAAATCGTTCGCCCAGTCCGCAGGTAAAATAACCACATTACCTTGCATGGCGCCTTGTACTAAGCCGCTAGTAACACCTGTATGTGTTTTATTACGGATCGCTTTTCGCAACGCAGAGGTTTGTTGCAGTAAAGGGGATGATGTTTGCTTCATTAACGTTTTCCTCATTCTTGCCACAATTGGTTTTACTAAGAGTAGATCTAGCCTACCTTAAAAGTCTAATCGTGTTTTTTTGACCTATTTGATCAATTTTTTTTATCAAGAGGCTGATGTCCGTTATTCTCTCTTTGACGGAATGGCTTAATAGAGGTAATTTCCCCGACAAATGTGCGACGTTGAGTCGTATGAACCCATCACCAAATCATGGTCAAAAGTGAGTCAGTATATGTCGCAATCAACGCAATCGAATTTTGCTTGGCAAGGCCGAGAGTTGGTTACTCAGTGGAAACAAGCACAGGAAATATTAGATGCAAAAGGACGTAGCATTTTTACAGAACGGTTTGATTTTGTGACACCACAACAAGGGCCATTGACGGGGGCCATTATTTCGATAAAAGACCTGTTTCAAGTGGAAGGCTATAAAACTCAAGCGGGGTCCGTTTTTATCAACAAGCAGCCTGCTCTACAGGATGCGGCGGCCGTTGCCTTGTTAAGAAAAGCAGGTGCGAGTTTCTTGGGACACACCAATATGACGGAGTTGGCGTATTCTGGATTGGGGTTAAATCCGCATTATGGTACGCCGGATAATCCAATAAATCCGGGTCGTATTACCGGAGGATCGACCAGTGGTGGCGCGGCATCCGTTGCGTTAGGCGTTGCCGATGCGGCGCTTGGCACCGACACGGGAGGTTCATTGCGAATACCCGCGGCATTTTGTGGTTTGACAGGGTTTAAACCATCTCAGCAAACGGTTTCAAGAGAAGGTTGTTTGCCTTTGTCGGAATCGTTGGATTCTATTGGACCTATTGCCAAAACGGTTGAAGAATGCGAACGGCTTTGGCATATATTGTCCGGAATACCCACGGTGGATACTAAAGAAAATGTATCGTCGCTCACTTTCGTCGTGCCGAGTAACTTTGGTATGAATGATTTGGATGCACTGGTTGAGCAAGG
>CAXBGJ010000303.1:0-3543 GCA_963975045.1 uncultured Marinomonas sp.
TGTTTAACTAAAAGACAAAGTGAATGATTTTAACGAAAGAAGACACACTTTATGGGACAGTACCTTCACCTTACGATCTAATCCTCGCACGCTCACGCGCCTTTGCGAATCAAATGCGGGGCTTCTTAAATTATTCACCCTAATGATCGCCCGAAAAAGGGTAAGCGTGTGGGACTCTTATGAAAGAAAGCATGTGAGAGTAGCTCGTCGTCAAGCTTATAATTAGAAAGCCCTGATAGGTTATCCTGTAGGGATCTATTGACTTATGCACAGCAGCTTTATAAATATTCTATTTATAGGTTAATAACTTAAACATTTATCCACTTCATTGACGGCACCTTTAATAATCGCGACGCGCTGGTTTATGGCATCTGATTTTATATCGAGTATACGTTGAGAATGCGTATTATTTTTTGATCGAGAGGTTACTTTAGGACGAAATTGGGTTGATGATAGGCATGAATAGTGTGTGAGTAATTATTTAAAAACGGCCCGTATCTAGGGCCGTTGGGTGTAATTTAATAACTTATTCTTCTATTTGAGCGTTGTCGACAACGTGGTTATCGCCGATATCTTGAGGTAATATCAAGTTCAGCATAATTGCTACGATACCGCATAAGCTGATGCCTTGTAGGCTGAATTCGCCAATACCAAACGCCATACCCCCAATACCAAAGACGAGAGTGACGCCGACGATAATTAGATTGCGCGATTTGTGAAGGTCTACTTGGTTTTTGATTAAAGTATTCAATCCGACCGCAGCAATAGAACCAAACAATAAAATCATAATACCGCCCATGACGGGCAGTGGAATAGTTTGCAAAGCGGCTCCCAATTTACCTACCCATGCAAGAACGATTGCGGCAACGGCAGCCCACGTCATTATCACTGGATTAAATGCCTTAGTTAGCATGACTGCGCCAGTCACTTCGCTATAGGTTGTGTTGGGTGGTGCGCCAACCATAGCGGCGGCCATAGTGGCGATACCGTCGCCAGCAATAGTGCGATGCAGACCAGGTTTCTTCAGATAATTCTTCCCTGTTACATTAGATATAGAAAGAATGTCGCCTACATGTTCTACAGCAGGCGCAATGGCAACTGGCAACATAAACAAAATGGCATTGATGTTAAATTCTGGTGCTGTGAAGTTGGGAACGGCAAACCAAGCAGCATTGTGTATGGGGTCGAAACTGACGATGCCAAAAAACAAACTCAAGAGGTAGCCAACAGCAATGCCGCCGAACACGGGCAATAGCTTAAACAGCCCTTTCGCGAATACGCTGATAAATACTGTGGTCAGTAAAGACGCAATAGCAATCCAAATTGACACGTTACCGTCAACAAGCTGTAATGATCCATCGCCACTTTTACCTAAAGCCATGTTGACGGCAACTGGCGCTAGGCCAAGTCCGATCACCATGATAATTGGTCCAATAACAACGGGCGGTAATAGTTTATGAATAAAGCCAGCGCCTCTTAAACGAATAACACCGCCAAGCAATACGTATACCAGCCCTGCTGCCATTAAACCGCCCATGGTAGAGGGAATTCCCCATGTTTGAACGCCGTACATTATTGGCGCAATAAAAGCGAAAGATGATGCAAGAAAAATAGGTACGGTTCGACGGGTGGTTAACTGAAATAATAGCGTTCCAATACCGGCCCCAAAAAGTGCGACACTTGGGTCAAGTCCAGTGAGCAGAGGGACGAGTACTAAGGCGCCAAATGCGACAAATAGCATCTGGACACCTAAGACGGCATTTTTCATGGTTAAATTCCTTACAGTGGTTTTTGGGTGCAAGGATTTTATAGGCAAGTCGATACGAGCGCTAGAATGGTATAGCGTTACTGACTTATTATTCTTTAAACTTTATGTTTGATTCTAAGTCTTGTCTATAAAAGCTTAGGGGTTAGTCACTTAGGTACTTATCCATGGCGTAACATACTTTAGAGACTGGCGACCTGTGATGAACGTTTTGAAATGCCGAATGGGAATGATCCTATGTCCAGAACGTAAAGTTTTCTGCGGAATTATCCATACTAATGTATTTAATATTTACTCTATCTGAACACTTAGTCGCGTCGTAATTCGCTAGTATAGATATCAGTTTTTAATTGATAGAGTTTGATTATGCTTCCTTATTTTTTTTCAGAATCCTCGAAGGGATCGAAGGTTTTACATAAATCCCTGAATGCGAGTGTGCCGAGTTGTTTACGTTTAGCCAGTCGTTCGCTCTTGACTGTCGGTGTCTTGTTTAGTGTCGCGGCCTGTGCGACATCAACACCCGTTCAACCAAAGGAAGGTGAAGCGTTTAGTTATGCGTGGTTAAAAGGACATGCACGACAACTGGCGACCGAGCCTTATCAAAGTCATCAAGGTGAGTTGCCCGCGAGTCTAAAAAGTTTAGATTGGGACGATTATCAGCAGCTCCACTTTAATAAAGAAGCGGCATTATGGCGAGATCAAAAATCAGATTTTCGCGCTGAGCTTTTCCACCTCGGTTTAGGCTTCGATACACCCATTCACATGAATACGCTGGAGAACGGCAAGTCGACACCGATCCCATATTCCTCTTCTTCGTTTGATTATGGCAAGTCAAAAGTAGATGGCGACCAATTACCGAAAGATCTTGGTTTTGCGGGCTTTAGAATGCAGTTTGCTACGGATTGGCAGCGCGACATTGTGGCTTTTTTAGGGGCAAGCTACTTTCGTGCAGTCGGTAGCGAAATGCAATATGGCCTTTCTGCTCGAGGCTTAGCTGTCGACACGGCGCTTCCGAAGCCGGAGGAATTTCCTACGTTCACTCACTTTTGGTTGGAAAAGCCGATACCAGGTTCCGATGTTGTTACTGTGTATGCTTTGATGGATTCTCCTAGTGTGTCCGGAGCGTATCGTTTTGATATGCAGCCGGGTGAACCGTTTAAAATGAAAGTGGATTCTGCTATTTATCCTAGAAAAGCAATTGAGCGTTTGGGTGTCGCGCCGATGACCAGTATGTATATGATTGGCGAAAATGATCGTAGAACAAACTACGACTGGCGTGCCGAGATTCATGACTCTGATGGCTTGGCAATGCAAACCGGTAATGGCGAATGGATCTGGCGTCCACTGGGTAATCCGAAAAACCTTAGGTTTAATGCTTATAGTGATGAGAACCCAAAAGGGTTTGGTTTGTTACAGCGTGACCGACATTTTGATCATTACCAAGACGATGGCGTTTTCTATGAGAAACGACCTAGCTTGTGGATTGAACCGATTGGAGATTGGGGAAAAGGCTCTGTTCAACTTGTCGAAATTCCGACGTTAGATGAAACCTTCGACAATATCGTCGCATTTTGGAACCCCGCGAAGCCGATTGAAGCCGGCCAAGAGTTGTTATACAGCTACAATATGTATTGGGGAAGCCAGCCACCAATACAATCGAATCGCGCCCGCGTTGTAGATACGTTTACTGGTATCGGTGGCGTGATTGGTAAGAAGCGTGACTATTACAGTAAGCGCTTTGTTGTCGATTTTGCGGGTGGGTCTTTGGCGATGTTAGG
>CAXBGJ010000304.1:0-3512 GCA_963975045.1 uncultured Marinomonas sp.
AGCTAACGCTGTCAGGGCTTTTTTTTGGCTCAAGAAAAGTGGCTGGAAGAAAGTGCTTAACTCAGAGTGAAGTGTTTGAAAGTAAGTAACAGTGTACGATCAAGGTTCACCTTGCCATACCGTTCCAAGAAGTGTGTCTCGGCACTTTAATAAGTGCCTCTCTTTCGTTAAATTTATTTTGTTCCGATCAAAAAACAAACTAAATAACAAAAGAGAGACTATGGATACTTTAAAGCTAAACTCTAAACAAATTCAAGTAGTAATCGATCAACTCACCGCTCAACCAGAAGGGGTGAATAAATTAAGGTACTGTCTTTAATTATTCACCCTAATGACCGGCCGAAAAAGGATAAGCGTGTGGGGCTCTTATGAAAAAAAGCATGTGAGAGTAGCTCATCGTCAAGCTTATAATTAGAAAGCCCTGATAGGGTATCTTGTCAGGGCTTTTTTTCGTTTGAAGGAAATGCAGTGCGACCTCAGTGAATAGATAATTATTTGCTTATAATTAAGAAGATCTTGATGGGCTCGAGTACGTTTGGTTGGGGCGAGCAATATATATATTTGAGCTAAGGTGAACTAAAAAATACACTATAGTAATGTATATTATTTTAGGCCTGATCTGACAGTCTGGACTTCTCAGGCTTTACTAGACTGTTTGGGATGTTGTGGTTGTGTGTTTACCTGAGATTTAGTTTTTGGTCATTCCGGCAAGCACTTGTGTGCAAAATAATTTTGTGTAGCTTTTAAAATTAATTTGGTAGAGGAATGGAAGGTGCGTGTTTAATGCGGTTTAAAACGACGGTAGACGTCAAGTCTCGTATGCATGGTAGGCTGGCAAGTGACTCACCTAAAAATGTTGAAAGAGCCGGTAAGTTTTTGCTAATGATTCGTAACCAGTAATCTGCTTCTCCACTCACAGAATAACATTCCAATATTTGAGGGATGGCTTCGATTGCTTCTTTGAATTCTTTATCTGAATTTTTGATACTTTTATCAAGTTTTATATTAACAAAAGCGGTTATTTGGTAACCCAATTCACTGGCATTTAACTGAGTAAAGTAAGCTTCTATTAGGTTGTTTTGTTCTAGTCTTTGTAGGCGTCTTGAGCATTGCGATGGAGATAAGTTTACTTGTTCAGATAGTGCAACATTAGTGAGTCTTGCGTTTTTTTGAAGGGCCTTGAGCAATCGCCAATCATAGCTGTCTAGTTCAATATTGTTCATTCAAAGTTCCTTATCAGTATCTAAATGCACTGCTTTTCTTATAGTCGTTAATCTGTTTTTTAGCTTGGCCATTTAGAATAGGCAGTTTTATAAAGTAAACAAGTTCAAAAACATTATATTTGCTAATTATTAGACATTTATTTGCATGATTGGTCGTTTTTTATCTATTTTGATGAAATGAAAGTCGATTAGATAAAAATGCCGCTCATCATTTCAGATTAGCGGCATTTTTTTGTTTTATTGATAGGAATGTAAATCTTATTGATTAGGAAGGTTTTTAGCTAACCACAGTAGAGCTTCTGGATAGGGTTTTGGCAGTTTTAGATCGGCTAATGCGTTTTGTAATATCTCGAGATTACCAGAACAAAAATTCAAATGTCCGACCTTTCTTCCAGGACGAACTTCTTTCTTATACCAATAGAGCTCTAAGCCTTTAATTTTTAGCCATTCATAATCTAAATCTACACCGATTAAGTTAACCATCATACTTTGGTTTTTAATCTCCGCAGAGGCTAATGGAAGGCCTGTGACCGCGCGTACATGGTTTTCAAACTGACAGGTACTTGCGCCAGCTTGTGTCCAATGACCGCTGTTATGAACTCGTGGGGCAAGCTCATTAATGAGTAAGTCATCACCAACACGAAAACATTCCATAGCCATCACGCCGACATAATCTAGAGATTCCATGAGCTTACTGAGCATGGCTTCCGCCTTACTTTGAAAAGGCTTGAGGCGATCTAAAGGAGAAATGGAAGCGTACAGAATGCCATTGATGTGAAGGTTAAGAGTTAAAGGGTAAAAAAATGTCTCGCCATTTTTACCTCGTACTCCTACTAATGATACTTCTTCATCAAAATTGATGGCTTGCTCCGCAATCGCGTAGCCTTTCCAGTCTTCAGGTATTTCTGTTGCTTCTGACTGCTTTAACCAATATTGGCCTTTACCGTCATAACCACCACGACGACGTTTCAATAGAACTCGTTCACCGAGGGTTTGATAGGCATGCTGCGCGTTAGAGTGGCTTTCTACTGGGAACCATGGTGCGGTTGCCAGCGCTAGGCGATCAAGCCACTGTTTTTGTGTTAGTCGATCAGCAAGTTGAGGAAAGGTGGCTAAGTTAACAAAGTTACTGTGTGTAGAGAGTTGTTTTGTTGCTGCCGTTTCTGGCCATTCTTCTCTTTCCGCCGTTATGATGTCTGTTGAACTCAACGGTAAAGTCTCTGTTGCTTCTATATCAACCGGACGAACGTCAATGCCCAGCGGCATGCCTGCTTGTTTGAGCATTGCTCCGAGTTGACCTGCTCCTAATACCCATAGAATTGACATAGATTAAACCTCTCTAGGGTCTGGGTTTGCTAAAACAGTGTCTGTTTGGTTGGTTCTAAATGCTTCAATCTTATCCGCGAGTACGGGATTAGAAAGAGCTAAAATTTGGCAAGCCAGTAAGCCTGCATTGAAGGCACCCGCGTTACCAATGGCAAGTGTACCAACAGCAACGCCTTTTGGCATCTGAGCGATAGACAGAAGGCTGTCCATACCGTTTAGAGCTTTACTCTGTACTGGTACACCCAGAACAGGCAGACGTGTGTGCGCCGCTACCATGCCAGGTAAATGAGCCGCACCGCCAGCACCGCCAATAATCACCTTGAAACCTTTGTCTGCCGCGCTTTCTGAAAACTCTGCAAGTTTGACTGGCGTTCTGTGAGCGGAAACCACTTCAACATGATAAGTGACGCCTAATGCATCCATGATTTCTGCGGCGCTTTCCATTGTAGCCCAGTCACTTTTTGATCCCATTATTAGGGCAACTTCTGCTTGCAAAACATTTCTCCTGTCGGTAGCTATCAACGTGGTGCTAAGGGGCATAATACGTTGAGTATATAAAATTCATCTGATATTACTGAGGCCTAACACAGTGATACCAGAGGTGTAATAGGGCGCTAATATAGCCGACTTTGAAGAAAACAGCGAGTGTTCAGGTTGTTTGATGCTTATCTTGATCGTTATAAAGCTGACAATCGTTAGATAAAAGAAGAGCGACTAAAGTCGCTCTTGGAGGTATTTTTCATAATCTGGAATTTGTCGTTCAAACGCACTTTCAAAGAGAGGTGAAGTAACGAGAAAGTTTGCCGAAGAAACGCTACAAGCAATAGGAATGTTCCAAACAGCGGCAACGCGAAGTAGTGCTTTTATGTCAGGATCATGTGGCATCGGTTCGAAAGGGTCCCAGAAAAATATTAAGACATCTATTTTTCCTTCCGCGATCAATCCGCCTAGTTGTTGATCGCC
>CAXBGJ010000305.1:0-3501 GCA_963975045.1 uncultured Marinomonas sp.
GTTGGATGGACGCTGGAAAAATGCGTCAGTGTGATCCTGCAAGTGTGATTTACATGATTTGGTCGTCTACACAACATTACGCAGACTTCGAAGCACAAGTGCTGGCGCTAAGCGGCATTGAATCGCTGACGGATGCCGATTTGAAACGCATTGGAGACACGGTAAGCGGCATTATTCTAACCGGTTGTGGTTTGAGTTTACCTTCTAACCATTAAACGCCATGATTTACCCTGCGTTATTTTTTCTCTTCTCTTAATTGATGAATGTGTTGAACCAGAGCCCGCAATTTTGCGGGTTTGGCTGGTTTCGCCATATAAGTAATCTGCAGTTGTTTACATTGTTCTACTAATTCTGGGTCGCGCAGGGCGGTAATTAACACCGCTGGAATGGCTTTCCCTGCACGGGCTCTGAGCGCCTTGATCAAGGATAGGCCATCTTGGTTGTCATCTAGGTGATAGTCGACCAAGAGTAATTCCGCTTCGCCTTCAGCCTGCAAGGCGTCATTAAAGCGATTAAACGCGCGACAATCACATTGCCAGTGAGTTAATAGTGTATTCATCGCTGTCAGGTTGTTTTTTTCATCGTCAATGCACCAGACATAGCAATGAGCCAGCTTTTCTTGCGGCGTTATAATTGGTGGTGGTGTTGGTAGCGCCACGATTTTATTGCTTTGGGCCAGGGGAATACCAATGCTAAAACAGCTGCCTTTGCCGGGTGTTGAGTGTATTTTAGTGGCCAATCCCAGTTGCTTTTGCATGCGACGAACCAAACCAAGCCCTAGTCCCATGCCGGGTTCTTGCGTGTTTTCCCAGCGGTAGAAATCGTCAAATATTTTCTTTTGTTCTGACGCTGGAATGCCAACGCCAGTGTCCCATACTTGTAAATACACCACACCAGCTCGAGGTCTTACGCTTAATAATACACGTCCTTTTTGCGTGTACTTTACGGCATTGGAGACAAAGTTTTGGATGATTCGGCGCAAGTAAATAGGGTCGGTATGCACTCGAAAAGAGCGCATGTGCGTGGTTAAGCGAATATTTTTACTCTCCGCGATAACACCAAATTCCGCCACAATCGGTGAGAGGATATCCTGTAGATTACAGTCCACTAATTTTGGCTGTATGGCGCCTTGGTCTAAGCGTGCAATTTCAAGCAAGGTTGAAATCAGTGCCTCGGTGGATTCTAAAGAGTCAGACAATTTGTTAACGACTTGATGTGTATCATTTGGCAGTTGAGTGGATTGTAATATGCCCATGTAAAGCTTGGCGGCGTTCAGCGGTTGTAGAATATCGTGGCTGGCTAAGGCGAGAAACTCTGTTTTAGAGGCATTGGCTTGTTCGGCTTCCGCTTTGGCACTGATTAATGCTTTTTCAGCTTGATTACGACGTTCAATTTCTTGCATGAGCTCGTTGTTAACGCCTTGCACTTCTTCGGTTCGTGCTTCGACTCGTTTTTCTAAGTCTATATTGGCTTCTTTTAAGGCTTGTTGGCTTTCAATGTGTTCAGTCACATCGGTGAAACTAGTGACGAAACCGCCATCAGGAAGTGGGTTCCCGACCATCTCGATGACTCGGCCACTGCCACGGCGACGCAAAAAACGATGAGTCGTGCCTTTTCTAAGGTGCTCTAAGCGCTTGTTTACCAGCTCTTCAATGTCACCAACGCCGCATTCCCCACGTTCGGCATTAAAGCGAATCAGCTTTTCGACGGGCAGTCCAACGGTCAACATGCTTTCTGGATAAGGATAAAGTGACAGATAGGTTTTATTCCATGCGACGATACGTAGGTCTTTGTCGACCACACTAATGCCCTGGTCTAAATTGTCCATGGAAACGAACAGTAGGTTTTGGCTAAACTGAATCGCTTGGGTGGTTTCATCCAAATATGTCACCATTTCCTCTACCTTGATTTGCTTATCAATCAAGATGGAGTTAATGATTGTGCGAGCCGAAGATCCCCCCAAAACGCCCCCTAAAATACGTTCGCAATAGTCCACAAATAGACGGTTCGGCGATGCATTATTCGGAATGCTCTGGCTGTAATCTTGCTCAAAATTTGACAGTACTTGCTGGCTCTTTTGTTTGCCTAAAAAAGTTTCTAGCAAGACAAAAAAATCGCCGTTGGTGGCTTTACTCTTAGGTTTAAAAAAACCTTTTTCCAGTTCAGTAGTAGGACTAACAAAGGCGGTTGCTTGGATTCGATCTATTAAGCGCTCGGTAGATAACAAAGACCCCACGATGTAACCAAAAATATTTGCTAATAAGCTGATGAAGGCGCCGTAGCTGATTAATTCTGAACGGGATTGAGCGGTGTCTAAGCCCCAATCTATATTGCCAGAAAGAGGCAGCATCATCATCAGCATCCAACACAAGAAACCCAACGTTAAACCAGTATAAACACCGTGCGCGTGCGCACGTTTCCAGTAGAGACCACCTAGAACAGCGGGCATAAGTTGTAGAACAAGGGAGAAGGCTAAGACGCCTGTACCGGCAAGTGATTCGTTGTTGGCCATTTTTTGGTAATACAAAAAAGACAGAGCCAAAATACCAGCCACTGCCAATCGCCGAATCATTAAAATGCGACGCCGATATAAAGGCAAGGCTTGTTGTTGCGCACTAGCCCGCGCCAACATAAGAGGGAGGATGACATCGTTGCTGATCATGATGCTTAAAGCAAACGTAGCCACAATGATCATCGCTGTTGTGGCTGACATTCCGCCTAGAAATATCAACATTTGCAAGGGCAGGTTATCTGACACTAGAGCAAACTGAATCACATAGGTGTCTGGATTAATGTCTGCAGAAAAAAGGCTTTGGCCCGCAATAGCAATAGGAGGAATAATGGAGGCGAAAATGAGCAAGTATAGCGGGAATAACCAACGTGCCATATTGGATTGCTTGTTACTTTGGTGATCCACTACAGTGACATGGAATTGTCGAGGCAAACAAATAACCGCCGCCGCCGCCATAAACGTCTGCATGAGAAAAGGGAAAGACAAAAACTGTTCAGGATTCCATACTGAGAAATCCACATTTTGGCTCATCTCATCTAGATCAAAATCTTGAGTCATGATGATGGCCACTAAACCAACGGCAACAATGGCGATCAATTTAAATAAAGATTCGGCGCCAATTGCTAACATCATTCCGGAACGATGCTCTGTTACTTCTACTTTTCTTGTCCCAAATAACATGGCAAAAACACCAATCGAAATGGTAGCGACAAAAACAACAAGGCTGGCCGAAGACTCATCTTGATTAACAAACAGAGCGAAGTTAGAGCCTATGGCTTTCAGCTGTAAAGCAATATAAGGAATGACGGCCAGCATACTAATGAGTATGACCAGTGGGGCGGTTATTGGTCGTTTTCCGTATCGAGAGGAAATGAAGTCGGCAATTGAAGTGATGTTTTGTTTACGGCTAACCGTAATCATTTTTCGTAATATCGGGAAGGCAAATAAATACAATAAAATGGGGCCCAAAAGAATGGGCAAATAGCTCC
>CAXBGJ010000306.1:0-3475 GCA_963975045.1 uncultured Marinomonas sp.
ACCGCCGACACGAGGATTTTCAATCCTCTGCTCTACCGACTGAGCTATCTGGGCAAGTGGGGCGTATTATAGAGAAACCTTTTTAAGGGTCAATAGTTTTTTTGAAAAAAAATTAAAAACTTAGTTTCTTCCGTGCCTCTGGTATTATCTTCCCATATCAAGGAGATAAACTTATGCTTCACGTTGTACTTTACCAACCAGAGATTCCACCAAACACAGGTAATGTTATTCGCCTGTGCGCCAATACGGGCTACCATTTACATCTCATCGAACCACTTGGCTTTGAACTTGAAGATAAAAGGTTACGCAGAGCGGGACTGGATTATCATGAATTCACTCGCCTCAAGCGCTACCCAAACTTCCAAGCATTTGTTGATCAAAACGAGATAGGCACTATCTACGCGTTGACGACAAAAGGCAGTCATACTCACAGTGAAGCCAGTTTTGTTGAAAATGATGTTTTGGTTTTTGGTCCTGAAACCCGCGGTTTGCCGGCGGAATTTATCGAGGCATTACCACCGGCCCAAAGGTTACGTTTGCCGATGCAAGCCAATTCCCGTAGTTTGAATCTGTCTAATACCGTTGCGGTAATGGTTTATGAATCATGGCGTCAGCTTAATTACGCGATGCCAACAGGTGACGAATAACACACAGAGGTACAATGAATTCTCTTAGCCTGCTCTTAAAGAAAAAAAATAGTCGTCGTCAATTTCGGAAAAAAGTTCACCTACACGAGGCTGGTGACTTAAAAAAACGTCTTATTTTATTAGCTGGTGTCATCGCATTACACAGCTTAGCGATGGTTTTTTTTGAAGATTTGAATTGGTGGCAAGCCTTTTGGTTGACCATGACCTCAGCCAGTACAACGGGTTACGGGGATATATCTGCGGCGACTTTTTGGGGGCAATTCTCAACCGTTCTATTGATTTACGGCATGGGAATCACCCTACTCGCACAAATCGCCAGTGACTATGTTGAAATCAGGCTAATGCGTAAAGAAATGCGCATTAAAGGCCGTATGAAGTGGAACGATATGCAAAACCATATACTTATCATAAATACTCCAAAATACGATTCAGAACGCTATCTGGGACTGCTGATCAACCAGATTAGTCAAACACCAGAGCTAGTTGACGTTCCAATCCAAATCCTAACCAAAGCATTTCCTGAAGGCTTACCACTGGAGCTAAGGTCTCAAGGTGTTGTTCACCACACTGGTGATGCGTTGGAAGACGGCATGTTGGAGTCGGCTGGCGTACACAAAGCCAAATACATCATTGTACTTTCCCAAGACGCGCAAGACAGTCACTCCGACAGTTTAACCTTTGACGCCTTGCATCGCATTCAGGCATTAAATACATCGGCTTTCGTCATGGCTGAGGCGATTAATGACTCTAACCGAACAAGATTCAAAGATGCTGGCGCAAACGCGGTAATCCGTCCCGTACGAGCCTATCCTGAAATGCTAGTGCGTTCGTTGATTGCTCCGGGAACAGAACAAGTTCTAGAAGATTTATTTCGTCACCAAGGGGATCATACGATTCGTCTCGATGTCAGTATAACAGGCGTGACATGGGCCAAAATCGTGACGACTTTAATTCAGAAGAATATCGGTACCGCGCTTGGTTATGTGCAAATGAATGGGGACATTGTCACCCATCCGCAAACCTATTCGGTCATCGATGCACAAGGACTGATTATTCTCGTCAATGATGATCAAGTGATTCCTTCACTAGAAGAGATTCGGCAATACTTTATATAAATCAAATCAAAGGCTTAAACTTGCTTATCTTGCAACTTAAGCCCGATCATTTCAATTTGGTTGCCGTTCATTTGCCTGATGGTTAGACGAATATTACCAAAACGCACCCGATCCCCCACAACCAGATGTTTACCAAGCTGACGCTGCAATAGATTGGCGGCGGTATCAGCTTCGTCAATACCATCAATAGAAACCCCATAGACCTTCGCTAAGTCTAATAAACAGGCATCTCCACGAATCGCAAACTCTCCAAAGAAGTTCTGTAATAAAAAGGATGTGGAAAGATGATGTGAAAAAATTTGCGCAACATCATTCACATCTTCAGGATGCAATAACATCCAAATTTTATCACCTGATTGCAGTACGGTATCCGCATTTACCACGATCGGTTGTTGATCGCGAACGAGAGAAACCAACTGAGGCGTAGAGACGGTTTCACTAGGTATATTCTGTACAATTGATGCGGGAATACGTACGCCTTCCGCTTGAACCAAAAACTCATACAGCTCCAAGGAATGATGCGAACTAGCATCATTAATCAAAGAAAAACGTGTGGTTGGCGCAGGTGCAGGCGGCACCACTATTTTCAGCCATCGAGCAACATGAGGCACTGTGGATCCTTGTAACAACAAAGAAATCAGCACGACAGTGAAGGTAATCTCGAATAATAATTCTGAATTAGAAAGACCGGCAATAACAGGATAAAGCGCCAACACAATCGGCACCGCGCCACGCAGCCCCACCCAACTAATATAAAAACGCTCAGGCCAACGAAAATCGAACGGCAACAAGCAAATTATAACGGCCAAAGGACGCGCGACAAAAATAAGAAATACGGCAATTCCAACGGCTTGCCAGCCATGAGTCAACAGACTGGATGGCGTCACTAGAAGCCCAAGCAGTAAAAACATGCCCGCTTGAGCCAACCACGCTAAACCATCCATCACCTGAGAAATGGCATCCTGCTGTTTTATTCGACCATTACCAACGGTTAACCCGACCAAATACACAGCAAGAAAACCGCTGCCGCCGATGACATTTACACCAGAGAAAATCACCAGACCAAACGAGATAATCAGCAGCGCGTATAAACCTTCGATCAAAGGAACGCGACGCAAAATCATTAACAAAAGCTTGCCACCAAAAAAGCCTAACACTCCGCCTAGAGCAAACTGCTGAACCATTTGCCCTAAAAAAGCCAAGACACTCAGATGATCTGAGCTTTGCAGCAGACCGGTTAGCATGACCACCAACAGAATCGCCATTGGATCATTGGCTCCGGACTCTATTTCTAGTGTGCCGCCAACGCGTTCATTCAGTTTAACGCCGCTATTACGCAATAAGCTAAATACTGCCGCCGCATCCGTAGAACCAACGATCGCACCGAGCAACAAGCCATATATGAGTTTTACGTCTAATAACCAAGCAGCGAAAATACCAACGGCAGCCGTCGTAAATACAACGCCCAAAGTAGCAAGAGACAAAGACGGCCATAAAGCCACTCGGAAAGTACTGGTTTTGGTCTGCATACCACCGTCCAAAAGAATGACGGCTAAAGCAAGATTACCAACAAAAAAGGCAAGATTTGGATTGTCAAAATCCAGTCCGCCTACCCCTTCTTCTCCTGCAAGCATTCCCATCCCGAGAAAAACAAGTAATAAAGGTAAGCCAACACGAACAGTAAAAGAACTGGCAAGAATACTAACTAGTAGT
>CAXBGJ010000307.1:0-3471 GCA_963975045.1 uncultured Marinomonas sp.
GATCCAACCTTTCTATTGCAGCAGCAGCCATGTTGGATGTGCTCATTAATACTTACTCCTAGCAAAAGAAAAGGCGAAGGAAATAAGGAACTGCATCAATTAATTTGAATGACGTCGTTTTCAGAATACTTATAGGTCGTACAAAGACCCATCCTTTTTACTGCTGGTGACAAAATGACAGGTCAGAGTCAACAATAAAAACAACAACCGCAAAAAGGATATCGTTATGAGTAATCATGCAAACCGAGGTGTCATTTATCAAGGAAACGGCACGGTTAAAGTCGAGGCAATTCCTTTCCCTGAACTGGCCATTGGTAAACGACGCTGTGACCATGGCGTTATCCTAAAAGTGGTCACTACGAATATCTGTGGCAGTGATCAACACATGGTACGCGGCAGAACGACCGCTGAAAAAGGCTTAGTACTTGGTCATGAAATCACCGGCGAAGTCATCGAATGTGGCCGTGATGTAGAATTCATCAAGGTTGGAGACCTAGTCTCTGTGCCATTCAATATTGCCTGTGGCCGTTGCCGCAGCTGTAAAGAAGGCAAAACAGGCATCTGTTTGAACGTAAACCCTGCTCGCCCAGGGGCCGCTTATGGTTACGTAGATATGGGCGGCTGGGTTGGCGGACAAGCCGACTATGTTATGGTGCCATACGCAGATTTCAACCTGTTGAAATTCCCAGATGCGGATCAAGCACTGGAGAAAATCCAAAGCCTAACATTGCTTTCTGATATTCTTCCTACGGGTTTCCACGGTTGCATAACCGCTGGTGTTGGACCGGGCTCTACCGTTTACATTGCCGGCGCTGGGCCTGTTGGTTTGGCCGCGGCCGCTTCTGCTCATTTATTGGGTGCGGCCTGTGTGATTGTTGGCGACATGGTCGAAGACAGACTGAATCAAGCTCGCTCTTTTGGTTGCGAAACCATCGACCTTAAACAAGAAGGCGACATCCAAGACAAAATCGAAGCCATTCTGGGGGATCGTGAAGTGGATGCGTTTGTTGACTGCGTTGGTTTTGAAGCTCATGCATGTGGCTGCGACCATCATCAGGAATCACCTGCCGTTGTCTTAAACTCTGCCATGCAGATGACTCGCGCGGGTGGACAAATTGGCATCCCAGGCCTGTACGTTACTGAAGATCCTGGTGCAGCAGACAGCGCCGCACAACAAGGCAGCTTGAGCATGCGTTTTGGTCTTGGTTGGGCGAAATCTCATTCACTTCATACGGGTCAATGTCCGGTTATGAAGTATCACCGTCAGCTGATGCAAGCCATCTTGTTTGATAAAATTGATATTGCCAAAGCGGTGAACGTGCAGATGATATCTCTGGATCAAGCACCACAAGCTTACGCCGATTTCGATGGCGGCGCCGCGAAGAAATTCGTTATTGATCCACACAAAATGGTGAGTTAATACCGATTAAAAATCGGGCAGTGAACTAACGCTATAAATTAACACCGAAAAAGACCTTACCCTGCTTTGCAACGAAGAAGTAATCAGCAGGATAAAGGTCTTTTTTTACCGATATTTTCTTGCCTTATTTTTTTGTAGGAAAATATTGCCGTTTAAAAACGGACAAAACCTTAGGTAAATGATCTGGTAAGTCTTCTGCTATCAATCCTACGCCAACTTCATTGCCCACTTCGCCATGCAACCAAACGGCAGCGGCAGCGGCATAAAAAGGCTCAAACCCTTGCGCTAACAACCCGACAATAAACCCTGCTAATACATCGCCTGATCCGCCCGTTGCAAGCTCTGCAGGTGCGTTTGAGTTAATTATCGCTCGTCCGTCTGGCGAAGCTATTACCGTATCCGCGCCTTTCAATACCACGATAGCGCCACTTTGTTTGGCGGCAAGTCGAGCCCGAGATAATTTGTCCTCTGCATGGCTTTGGTTGAGGGAAGGAAACAGACGCGCGAACTCCCCTTCATGAGGCGTCATCACGCAAGGTCCAACAATGGCGTCAAACAGCGTTTGTGGATCGTTTGCAAAGGCACTGAGTGAATCAGCATCCAACACAGTCGCGCGACCTGTAACCAGCGCCGTCAAAACGATCTTACGTGTACGAATGCTTTCGAACCCAGCTAAACCAGCTCCCGGCCCCACGGCAATGGCGTTATGACGAGGATCTAATAACACCATTTCAAAATCTTCCGACTCTTGGCTAAGTTCTAATTTAGCCACCATCACACCAGTCAATGCGGTGGCATACACAGCCCAAGCCTTAATAGGAACCGCCAAAGTAACCAAACCAGCGCCGATACGCATGGCGCTTCGAGCCGTTAAACGGCTGGCTCCGGTGAGTGTTTCACCGCCATACACCACAGCATGCCCGCGATGAAACTTATGCCCATCTAATCGCGGCCAAGGGTAATTTTCATACCAAAGCTCAGGGCTGTTTTCCCATGTTTTCGGCTTTAACTCGTCCAATACAGTCACAGGAATACCAATATCGGCAACGACGAGTTCACCGCACAGCTCTCGACCAGGAAACAGTAAATGACCGGGCTTTTTACGAAAAAACGTCACGGTTAATTCCGCTGAAGCCACCCGCCCCAATGCGGCGCCCGTTGTACCATCAACACCGCTAGGGACATCTATCGCACAAACGGGTATTTTGCGCGCTATCATGGCATCAACCATGTCACGGGCTTTGCCTTCTAATGGTCGAGATAAACCCGCACCAAACATGGCATCGATGACTAACTCTGTTTGATCGAGTAAGTCCGTTGAAAAGGTGTCGATTTCGCCCTGCCAAGCCTGACAAAAATACGCCGCTTCCGTTGAAAAAGTATCAACAGAACCTAAAAAAGCGAGGCGCACTGGCCAATCTATTGAACGCAAATACTGCGCCACCACAAAGCCATCTCCACCATTATTGCCCGGACCACAAAGTACCAATACGGATCGTTTTGACCATCGATTCACCACGGCATCTACCACCGCCTTGCCAGCGGCTGCCATCAAATCCACCGCTGATACACCCGCCATGACAGCGGCTTGATCCGCCTTGCCCATTTCGTTTGCCGTCAAAAGAAATGAGGGATGTTGCTTATGTGTGAGCTCCATTAACTTTCTACCTTTATCTTTTTAGCACTATCTTTTTAGCGTTATCTTTCTATCTTATAAGAAACGCCATCCTTAAAACCAACCGTTATTAGTTCATCAGGACTGCAATGTATAGTGCATTTGAACCCTGGCTAAAACTAGGCTTTACTATATTGTCTACGCCGTCACAGGTATGATGGCGCATTCTAATACCTTTAAAACTTTTCGACTTATTACCGGACATCTTTATGAACGACGAGATCAACTACACAAACAATCCCCTACACGGTCTGGGCTTACAAGAACTGCTCACTCAGATAGTTGATCACTACGGTTTTGAGATTCTCTACGCTTATCTAAACATCAACTGTTTAAAGACTAACCCGAGCATTGAATCCAGTGTGAAATTTCTCAA
>CAXBGJ010000308.1:0-3459 GCA_963975045.1 uncultured Marinomonas sp.
CACTCCCATCACTTGGCATCAGAACCTCATGACAAAATTTGCTAAATATCTACCGGCGTTAACTTGGCTCAAAAATTATCAAGGTGCTGATTTAAAAAGTGATACCGTCGCCAGTATCGTCTTCACTATCATGGTCATTCCACAAAGTTTAGCTTATGCCATGCTAGCAGGCTTACCCGCTATTACGGGGTTATATGCCAGTATCCTGCCTTCTATTCTATATTCTTTATTTGGCACCAGTCGCACCTTGGCAGTGGGCCCTGTGGCGTTAACATCTGTCATGACAGCCTCTGCCGTTTTGCCGTTTGCCGTTTCTGGCAGCGAACAGTACGCCACTGTAGCGATTCTATTAGCCTTCATGTCTGGTGTATTTTTATTGGTGTTGAGCTTGTTACGTTTGGGCTTTCTTACCAATCTACTAAGCCACCCTGTTATCTCTGGTTTTATTAGTGCTTCTGCATTATTAATTGTCATTGGTCAATTAAAGTACCTGTTAGGCATTCAATCTGAAGGCGACACTTTATTACCTTTAGTACATAGCTTGTACCTTCATGTGAACAATATAAACCTACCTACTTTTATCTTAAGTTTAGCGTCTATCACCTCTCTTTTATTGATGCGTCGCTATTTTTCTACATTGTTAAAAAGTCTCGGCTGCTCTGCGCAAGCTATTCAATTGTTTGGCAAATCAGGACCTGTTTTAGTGGTCGTTGCAGCGACAGTAGCCGTTGCTCTATTGTCTCTTGAAAACATGGGCGTCAGCATTATTGGTAACGTGCCGATCAAACCATTAGGGATCAATATGGAAGGCATCAACTGGAAGATAGTCGAAGAGTTATTACCCAGTGCGTTTTTGATTAGTATTGTTGGCTTTATTGGCTCGGTATCCGTGGCGCAATCCTTTGCCGCTAAACGACGTCAAGACATTGATCCGAATCAGGAGCTTGTAGGACTTGGTCTAGCCAATATAGGTTCCGCAATGTGTGGTGCATTTCCTGTTACTGGTGGTTTTTCTCGTACGGTATTAAATGCAGATTGTGGTTCAAAAAGCCCAATGACAGGCATTATTTCAGCCTTATTGATATTACTCACTTTACTCTTTCTGACGCCTTTATTTTATTATTTACCGAAAGCGATCTTAGCGTCCATTATTTCTATCTCTATGATGCAGCTGGTCAGTGTACAAGACCTTCGTAATTTATGGCGCTTTTCTAAAAAAGAAGCCAGCTTATTAATTATTACCTTTAGCGTCGTAATGATTGAAGGCATGGAAACAGGCTTAATTGTTGGCGTAATCCTTTCGATCCTGTGCTTTCTATGGCATACCAGCCACCCACACATCGCCATTGTTGGCAGACTACCGGGGACAGAGCATTTTCGTAATGTACAACGCTTTACGGTAGAAACTCACCCAAGCATTCTTACTGTACGTATTGACGAAAACCTATTCTTTGCCAATGCCAGAGTATTTGAAGAGAGACTACAAAGCTTGGTTTCACAAAATACGGCCGTGAAACATTTGATACTAATGTGTACCGCCGTCAATATGATTGATGCCAGCGCGCTACAAAGTTTGGAAAAAATCGTCGATCGTTTAGCTGATTCTGATGTGAAACTGCACTTATCGGAAGTAAAAGGACCGGTGATGGATAGGTTAAAAGATTCAAAGTTACTTGATAACTTAACTGGCCAAGTGTTTCTAACTCAGTACCAAGCTATACAAGCATTAGAAGATAAACAAACCAAGAGTTAGTTTATCTTCCATTCTTACTAAGGCTTAATCTATTTTATTGTCCGTATCCAGTACTTGAATCACCGTGTGATTACGATCAATAGTCTTAGAGCCGATTCCTTTTACTTTTGCCAATTGACTAATAGATTCAAAATGCCCGTTGGCCTCTCTATAAGCGATAATGGCTTCCGCTTTCTTGATACCAATACCAGACATAACCGCTGAAAGCTCAGTTGCTGTTGCGGTATTAATATCCAAAGGTGTGGCGGCAAAAAGTGAAAAAGGCGTTAAAGCCAAGGAAATAACAAACAGTGAGCGGAAAACACAGACACGAAAAATACGATTTAAGTTCTTCATATAAACATCCTTTTAAAATGAGAAATGGCGTCTTGCCAATAAAAAACCACTTAATGTATCGCCAATAAGCCGACACTAATAAGTGGTTTTTAGAATAAAAGGTTTTTTCTCAGACTTCAAGACTCATTAAGAGTAATTTACGCCATCACGCCCAAATCCATATTCGCCTGAGTTAACACAGCAATAGGATCCTTGGCCTGTGTAATAGGACGCCCCATAACAAGATAATGACTGCCCGCGGCCATGGCCTGAGCAGGCGTCATAATACGCTTTTGATCACCCTGATCAGAACCCGCAGGGCGAATCCCAGGCGTAACCAATACAAAGTCTTTACCAAGCTCCGTAGACAGCATACTGGACTCTTGTGCAGAACAAACAACACCATCCATTCCCGACGATTTCGCCAACGCAGCAAGGCGTTTAACGTGTTGTTCAGGCGTTGCATCAATGCCAATTTCAACAAGGTCAGATTGATCCATACTTGTTAACACTGTCACCGCAATTAATAATGTCTTGTTATCAGACAATTGCTGTAATGCATTTGCGGATGCTTCCATCATGCGGCGACCACCAGACGCATGAATATTGACCATCCAGACCCCTGCTTTGGCCGCAGCGCTCACTGCATTCGCCACGGTATTTGGAATATCATGAAATTTAAGATCAAGAAAAATATCAAAACCCAATTTATGCAGTTCGTCTAAAATAACAGGACCGGCTGTTGTAAACAGCTCTTTACCGACTTTAACTCGACACTGATTAGGGTCTAGTCGTTTTGCCATTTCAATGGATTGCGCCACAGTTGGGTAATCTAAGGCAACCACTATAGGGGATTGGCAGCTCATTCAGTGTCCTCTTTCTTTCAGTTTCTATTAATTAATGTAGGTAGTACCGTTGGCATTATTCGCCTTCTAAGCCATGAATAGGCTTAACAACACCCCAGTTTTTACAGCTAGGACATTGCCAATGCAGTTGGTGACCTGAGAAACCACATTGACGACATTGGAATTTGTGTTTAGCTTGCACAAGCTGATCAATAAGCTCAAAAAGAACCACTAAATGTTGCTGGTTATAACCCTGAGAATCCGCAAGCTGCAAACTAATCAGTTCTTTGAAGCCTTTAATCGTTGGGTGTAACCTAAGCTGATCGACCAAAAACATTTCAGCGTAATCTTTGTCTGTTTCCATATAATGCTGAACAAGCGCCATAATCAGAGCCGTAGAGGGTTTCTTCTGATTTTGATCTTGTAAGAATTTGATGTAACCACTGCTACCCCAAACTTTTTGATAACACTCTTTTAATTTAGGAATGATGATAGAGATAAATTCAGGGTCTTGATCTGCCGCATGCTTCAATTCTTTGATCGCAT
>CAXBGJ010000309.1:0-3452 GCA_963975045.1 uncultured Marinomonas sp.
TCGCGCACCTCATCAAGTTTAAAAGGCTTAACAATGGCCGTAATTAATTTCATCTCTTCTCTCCATACTAATAAAGCATTATGTCGTCTAAAAGTACCACTCTATTGTAAAAGTCGCTACTAGATCGACCGTTATGATCTACATTTAATAAAGATATAAACCCTAGTTTTGGATGGAAGTAGGAGTGTTTGAAATGGAAAAAATAATATTAAGTGAGTCTTTTATCGCAGAGTCCGAGTCTTTTTTTGTTAATATTGCTGCCTTGCTGTCGAATCATACGGGTGTGGATCTATTTCGTATTTCTATGTCCCAAAATGTAATTTGTTATAAAGTTGGTGAGGCGAGTATCAATTTGCGTTTGAGGTTAGTGCTTATTCCATTAAAAAATGGACAAATATTGGGGCGAGTGTCTTGGCTAGATCGACGTGGTATTGATCATGTTTGCTGCTACGTTAACGAGGAATTTGATTGTTTGGATATAGCATCAGGCGGGGAATGGAAGCAACAGCCTAATAATGCAGGGGTCTTGTGTCTAAAGAAGTTTGAGTCTTTGATAACATGACAGGAACCTTAATAGAATCTGTAGGGATTTGATCCTATTAAGGTGTGATCGCTTACGTCAGAAGTGATGTCTAATTAAAGGCCATTTAGAGCGTCTAAATCATCAAACTTAGGCTCGTGGTACTTGCGTCCGAGATTGTGAACAGCATCGATTAAATATTTTGGGTGGTCTGGATTAACGAACTGGTGAATGCCGTGGCCAAGGTTAAATACATGACCACTGCCAGTACCGAAACCTGATAACACATTTTCGACTTCTCGCTCTATAACATCTTTGCCTGCATACAGCACACAAGGGTCGATGTTGCCTTGTAGGGCGACATCATGACCAACACGCGCTCTCGCTTCTGCAATGTCTGTTGTCCAGTCTAAGCCAATGGCATCAGGCCCTGTTGCCGCCATGTTTTCTAACCATTGTCCACCGTTCTTAGTAAACATAATCACGGGGATTTTTTTCCCTTCATGAACGCGAATAAGGCCGTCCATAATTTGCTTCATGTAAAGTAAAGAGAACTGCTGGTACATTGGACCGCTTAATATTCCACCCCAAGTGTCAAAAATTTGCAGCGCTTGTGCCCCTGCTAATATTTGGCCATTTAGGTAAGCCGTGACTGACTTTGCCAGCTTGTCTAGCAGTGCATGCAAGGTCTCAGGGGATTTGTACATCATGGCTTTGATGTGGCGGAAGTCTTTGCTGGATCCGCCTTCAATCATGTAGGTCGCGAGCGTCCAAGGACTGCCTGAAAAACCGATCAGTGGTACATCACCGTTTAAGGCGTGGCGAATCGTGGTAACGGCTTTCATTACGTAATCTAAATCGCTTGCTGTTGTGATGGGCAAGGCGTCAACGTCTGCTTTATTTCGAATAGTATGTTTGAATTTAGGGCCTTCGCCTGTTTCAAAATACAGACCTAATCCCATTGCGTCGGGAATAGTCAGTATGTCTGAAAACAAAATGGCGGCATCTAGCTCATAGCGTTTCAATGGCTGTAAAGTAACTTCACAAGCAAACGAATCGTTTTTACAAAGACTTAGAAAGTCACCTGCTGTGGCTCGGCTGGCACGATACTCTGGCAAGTAACGTCCTGCCTGCCTCATCATCCATACAGGGGTGGTATCGACAGGTTGTTTGAGTAATGCGCGCAAAAAGCGATCATTTTTTAGCTCAGGAAACATCAGGACTCTCCAGTGTAAATTTACAGTTGGCGCATTTTACCTAACTTGTGAGGGAAAAGCAGAGTGAATAAGCACAATTTATGAGAAGGCAGACGAAAAGGCCAATAAAATTGATCTATGGCAGGGTTTGTTAAAGGCTATTTGTTCTGAAAATCAGTCACCTAGGTAACGCTTTAGGCTGTATTTTTGTACCCGCTCTACGGCATTTTCTATGTCTTTGTTCGCATGCAGTTCTTTTAATACGTTCGCAAAGGCCGCTTTGGTTTGTTTTACATTCATACCTGGTTTGAGTTGAGAGGAGTACAGGGCTTTAAGCAGTAAATAATCTAGAGGACTAATGTAGGTATCGATGCTTATATCATTAAAAACAGAGGGAAAAACGTCGTTAGAATCGTTAGGTAGACCCAATAATTGGGTGATTTCTTCCACAATACAATCCAAAAAGCGTGCTTTTCTACGCGCATAATCAACTGGAATGATAATCGTGCCTTTGGTTATTTCATAGCGACTGTTACGGCTGAAGTTACCTAAGCAAATGGCTTCATTGAGCGCCGCACGAATTTTTTCTGGATCGCCTATGTATTGCTTAACCTTATTTTCCATATTGTCATAGTCAGTGAAAATAACAAAAATATTGGCTTTTGTTGAATCGTCGGTGAAATCGATGGAAAGGCCGGTGATATAAGCAAGGTGTTGAGCGTGTACGCTTAATAATTCTTTTTGCAAGCCGGCATCGCCACTGTCGCTTTCAAAAAAAAGTTTAATGGGTTTGGCCCAACGTATTAATTTAGGATGCTTGGTTTCCTTGTATTCACGCTCTAAGGCAATTTTAATAAAACTGTCTTGGATGTAAGCATCACTTTGCCAGCGCTCTTGACTGATGGCGTGTGACGCTATGAAAAAGGCAAAAAGCCAAAGACTAAAGCGGATCATTGGGCTGGGGTTGAGTAAGCTTGTTGGTATAATGGCTTAATGCGTCCAATGAGTCGGGTGTAAATGCAAGGTTATGTGCGTTTTCTAGAATACTCTCGATGCTCATTTCATGAATCGAAGCCACTTCCTTTGGTTGTAATGTCAGTTCGCCTTGGATGGCAGGGTCATAATAGCAGGTGTAGATTTTCCCCCAAATTTTAAACCCTTCGCCTTCGGTAAGGAATACGCCTTGGCTTTCTAAAGGTGCATCAAAGCCTAATTCCTCTTGTAGCTCTCTGTGTGCAGAGTCGATATAGGATTCGCCTCTTTCAACCACACCACCAGTGGTTATGCCGTAGTAGCCAGGACAAAAAGCCTTGTCATCGGTCCTTTTTTGAATCAATAAATTGCCTTTTGTATCAAACACCAAAATGTAAGTGACGCGGTGGTGATCTCTGCCAAAGTTCATCAAGCGTCGTGGCACATCGCCAATAATTGTATTGTGTTTATCGACTAAGATAATGACTTCGTCATTTTCGGGCATAAAATACTCAGTTTAAAAGTGAATCTGGTAGAAAACGAAAGGGTATCGGCATTTCTCTTGAAAGAAAAGGGTTCTGCTCTATAAAGAAAGCGACCTATTTTTTTGTTTTGCACTCTAGTCAAAAGAATGCAAACCATCGGAGTCGTAAAGACGGTATGATAAGTGCTTATTAAGGACTTTATTTGGTGGAAGAAATGACCATTTTGAACAATGATTTTTTGGCCGTAACACTGGCAAACCAAGATGGGCTTACGCCGTT
>CAXBGJ010000310.1:0-3445 GCA_963975045.1 uncultured Marinomonas sp.
ATCCATTCAAAGCCCTGATGGGAATGATCAAAGTGCAAGCTCACTTCATTTTGATAAAGATGGTTTAGATCTTTTGATAATGCTTGCTGCGATTTGTGAAAATCAGTTTCCAACAAATGCCAATCCAAAGAGCGTTCGTGGCTCCATTCTCGGCCTTGTGCGAACTCATTGCCCATAAAATTGAGTTTCTTACCGGGATGGAAGTACATGTAGGCTGAAAACGCACGTAAATTAGCGAATTTCTGCCAAGGATCTCCTGGCATTTTAGTGATCATTGACCCTTTGCCATGGACAACTTCATCATGGGATATGGGTAAAACAAACTGCTCATCAAAGGCATAAACCATACTGAAGCTTAATTCGCCTTGGTGATGCTGTCGGTAGATTGGATCTTTTTTAATGTAGTCCAGAGAGTCATTCATCCAGCCCATGTTCCATTTAAAGCCAAAGCCTAACCCATTCATATAAGTCGGTTTAGACACGCCTGGAAATGCGGTGGATTCTTCTGCCACGGTAAAGCAGTGAGGGTGGTTTAAATAAACGGTTTCGTTTAGCCGACGTAAGAAATCAATGGCTTCGTAGTTATGATTGCCACCGTCTTTGTTGGGAATCCATTCGCCGTCTTCGCGTGCGTAATCCAAATACAACATGGAGGCAACGGCATCGACACGTAAGCCGTCGATATGAAATTCTTCCAGCCAATACACCGCATTACTAATAAGATAGTTAACAACATGCTCTTTGCCGAAGTCGTAAATCAGTGAATTCCATTCTGGGTGCCAGCCTTTTTTAGGGTCTGGATACTCGTATTGTTTTGAGCCATCGAAATTGGCCAAGCCGTGGCTGTCCGCAGGAAAGTGTGCAGGAACCCAATCCATAATGACGCCGATGTTGGCTTGATGCAGTGCGTCGACCAGCACTTTAAAGTCTTCAGGTGTACCAAATCGTGACGTCACCGCGTACAAACCAACCGGCTGATAGCCCCATGAACCATCGAATGGGTATTCGGTAATCGGCAATAGTTCGACGTGTGTGTAGCCCATTTCTTGAATGTAGGGCACAAGCTGATCTTTGATTTCAAGATACGTGAGTGGTTGGTTATCTTCCTTGCGACGCCATGACCCTAGGTGCAACTCGTACACACACATGGGTTTTTCGTAGAGGTCTTCAACAGGGCGGTTGACCCAAGCATCATCTTGCCATTGGTGCTTATTATCAAAGCAGGTTACGCTCGAAAAAGAAGGGAACTGTTCAATACGTTGAGCATAGGGGTCACTGCGATGAGGAAGAATTTCACCACTTTTAGAACGGATTTCAAACTTGTACCGAGCGCCATGATTAATATCGGGAATAAACAATCGCCAGATGCCGTCTCCGTTACTCGACATGGGATGAGTTCGACCATCCCAGCTGTTGAAATCACCAACGACGGAAATAGAACGCGCTGCTGGGGCGTAAACGGCAAAACGCGTGCCTTGGATTGCCAGTTGATCATTCACCTTGGCGCTAGCGCGAATGGCCCCTTGGCTTTTGTATAAGCTTGCCTGATGGTGATCTGGATCGACGAAGGTGGTATTGGGGAATTGGTATGAGTCGACGATCGTATGAACGCGGTTGTCTTTGTAGGTAATCTCAAGGCGATAATGAAAGCGTTCTTTTGCTTTTGGCCATTCAGCAAAAAATAAACCCTTGCTGTTGGCTTGGCGCATTTGAGCCAGCTCTTTGTCTGCATCGATGGCTAAAACACGAATAGAAACCGCCTCTGGTTGCCAAACAATGAGCGAAAAACCTATTTTTGACGAAGATTCCTGCAGCCCTAAACAACCAAACGGGTCTGAACAATGTGTGTTCATCACATCGTTTATCAAGGCATTTTTTATTAAATCCATTCACTTCTCCAGCATAGAGTGAGCGTATTAACTCGATGAGTGTTGGTGCTGGTGACTGTGGAGTTTGCTCACCGCCCAACGCAAATATTGGTTGACTTTATTTGGTGTTATTTGTGCAAATTCGTCTAGTGCAGCCTCAGCTCTGCTGTCTTCTGGGTGTTCTACCTGATGCTGCTTCGCGTGATCTAGCGCAGCCTGAGAAACTAAGACCGGCAAATTGATTTCTTGGTCAAATTTGCAGGTTTTATGTTGCTGGCAAAACTGAATAAAGGCATACAAACCTTCAAAAATAAGACTTTTATACCAGCTAGGGTGGATGTCTGACGTTAACGACTCGATTAAGAGCGCAAATGTGTCTTCGCCTGGTGTCATTGAGCTGAGTGCGCGTTTACAGTCGAGTGCGGTATTACTTTGTACATCACCGAACACGATGGTATTTGCATGACTTAAACTTTCCCAGAGCTGTAATAACATGGACTCAGGCAGTTTTGTGATCATGCCTTGTTCAGCGCGCCAATCAAACCAGTCTACATCTTTTATTTTGCTTTGAGCATCTGTGCTGTGGTGATAGCGCATGTTATTTGCCACGTGAGCAAATTCATCGTGCTTTTGTTGTAACACTTGTTTGAGTGCTTCGTAAAGCTCGCTTGGTGATACTTTAGATAACGTATCAAATAAGGGGGCGTTTTCATCTGGATCAAATTGTCGTGCGCAGAGTAACGCAAGGTTATGAATTCTAATCGTACGTACCCCTGAGAAAAACTCTGGGTGAACTTTTATGAATGTACCTGCAATGGCAATGAGCTCATGACAAATCACCAAACCAATAGGTGATGAAGACACGCTCCTTAGCATTTCTAAAATGATGTCTTGATCTAATGGTGTGCTTATATCGATTTCTGTCTCTGGCGTTTCGCCAATGACGAGCAAACGTTGGCGAACCGTGATGTCGGCAATGTAGGTCGCAAGATCAGTAGAGGGTTTCAATATCAAAGAGTACAGCTGTCTTGCGCAACGCCAATTTTCCGACAAGAGCGCTTGATGATAAACGCTATTCAACACTTTATAGGCAGTAATCGCCGGCATAGAGTTTGGAATGGTGTTCATCAGTGCTCGACGTGCCCCCAGCTCCATTAAACAATCAATCGCTTCATTTAGGTCTGGCTGCTCGTTGAGTCGCGCCAGTAAGCGCTCAGTATCGAGACTTTTTATGACGGCAGCGTCGTAAGCTTTTGGTTCGGCAGATAAAGACCAAGGAGCGTCATGAACCGGAAGGCTTACTTCGAGTTGATTATGGTCAAGCGTATTGATGATAATGGCGCGACGATTACCAGATTTGAATGCATTTTTCGCAGACTGAGGAATAACGAGAAACTCTTCGTGCTCCCGCTTTTGCAATAATCGAATAAACTCAAATAATTCATCGCTGCCTTTCATGTCACTCATGGCTTCATCAATGAGTATGCTGAAAACCGCATTGGCCTGATAATACCAATGATCGGCGATGGTTTTTAATTCATTACGTATGTGGGCTTGAAAGAGTGCTGGGTCAATTT
>CAXBGJ010000311.1:0-3402 GCA_963975045.1 uncultured Marinomonas sp.
GCAACAAGAAGACCTTTATTCATAAAAACACCCTTTAAATCCAAAATACATTTGCTTGGTTGATCGTTTTAAACAATGGTATTTAAAATAGCACGCTCTCTAAAAAATACACCCTATAAATTGTAAGCTTTTGCATGGCTCTAATCTTGTTGAATTATTTCGTTTAGCGGATACTAAAGTCCACTTACTGTATCTTTTATAGAATACCCACACACCGATCGCTACTCACACTGGAGTTTAGTATTTTAAATCTTAGACACAATTTTTTTATCGTGCTTTGCTTAACGTTAAGTTGCCTAGCGTCTGCACAGTGTAGCGACTTTGACGCAAAGCTAGAAGCGGATAAAGCCGCACAAGACTTAATGAGTGGTAAAACCTTCAAAAGTGCTTTGATTCTAAAAACGCATTTGCCAAGTAAACGAAAAGAGGTCGCCAGTTATGTTTATGTTAAAACGGACGACCTCTATTACACGGTTTATTCTTTGGTAAATTCTCAATGCCAAGCGAAGATAATCAAAAGAACCAATGGTAAACACTAGTTATCATTGACGCTTAATTTTTGCTTTTATCCGTTTTTTTGGTGCTTTCAGACTCAGCGTCTTCGGCGTCATCATCTTCTTCTTCGTCATCCTCTTCTTCACCAAGCTTAGAGATTTCCTCTAGTCGCTCAATGACTCTAGCAGATACTGTGCCTTCCGGATATTCGCCTTCTTCATCGGGAACACCTGGCTCCATGCCTGTTAATAAATGCAAAGCCTCATCCGCCGTAGAAATGGCATATATATGGAATTTACCCGCTTTCACGGCTTCGACAATATCATCATTCAACATCAGATTAATGGCATTAGATTTAGGAATAATGGCACCTTGCGTACCCGTCAACCCTCGCGCATTACAAACGTTGAAGAAGCCTTCTATTTTTTCATTCACTCCGCCAATTGCCTGAATTTCACCGTATTGGTTTAAAGACCCCGTAATCGCAAGATCTTGGCGGATTGGCACTTGAATCAACGCAGACAGCAAACAACAAAGCTCAGCAGTAGAGGCACTGTCACCATCGATATAACCATAACTTTGCTCCATCGCAATGGATGCCGATATATCAAGTGGAAAGCGCTGAGCGTATTTATTGCCAAGATAACCAGATAAAATCAGCACACCTTTAGAATGGATGTTTTGACCTAGGTTGGATTCTCGTTCAATGTCTATAATTCCTTTGCCACCAGGATACACAGTGGTAGATATTCGAGCTGGTGCACCAAAGCTACTATCACCAATTTGCATAACTGTTAGGCCGTTAATTTTACCTACGGCATAACCTTCACTTTCTAACAAAACCGTGCCATCAATAATTTCTTCAATGATTTTCTCACTGACACGACCGGTACGATGCCTTTTGGCTTTTAAAGCGCGCGCTATATGATCTGCCGTGATTTCAGTGTCTTTGGCCATTTCACGAACAAAATCTGCTTCGCCTAACAATTCAAAAACGTCACCAATTTTCGCCGCCATTTCTCGCTGATGTTCAGCCAAACGACTGCTGTATTCAATAAGAGCCGCCACACCATCGCGCGTTACGTTCGCATATTCTTCTTTATCTACACGGTCTTTCATGAGGCGAGCAAAAGACAACTCAGACTCTTTTGAGCGCTTTAACGTATCATCAAAATCCACTAATACTCGAAACATCTCTTGAAAATCAGGATCAGCGTCTTGTAACAAATAATAAATATCACGTGCACCAATCAACACTACCTTTACCTGCAACGGCAAATCTTGTGGTGACAACGTTGTGGTGTTCATCAACCCCATGTCGGCGTAAGGATGTTCAATTTTGATTGTCTTACTTTTCAAAGCCCGCTTAAGCGCTTCCCATAAATAATGATCTGTTAGCAGTTTCTCTGCATCCAATATCAAATAACCGCCGTTTGCAGCATGCAAACTACCAGAACGAATCAAGCGATAGCTAGTGACGAGCATACCTTGATCACTACTGTGCTCGACTTGACCAAATAGATTTCGATATGTTGGATGAGACTCGTAAACTACGGGCTGCCCACCATCGGCTTCATGGGTTATCGCGATATTGGGCAAATACAACTCTTCATAAAACTGTCGACGACCAATTTCATCTCGATTATCAGATGCTTTGTCATCGGCCATTTGATCTATAATGGTTTTATCAAGATCCTCCCTTAGGGCACTAAGGTGGGCAGTAATATTCGCGTCATCTTTATACTTATCAAACAAGCCTGACATCAAAGGATCTAACGCTTCTTTCACCGTGTCCAAGTTCAACTGGCGAATTTGATCGTACGTCGCTCGTTTCCATTGCGGCAACCCTAATAACTCTTCGTTCAATAAACCTTCTAATGTCGAAACACCTTCTTGGAAAACATCACGTTCGTCATCGGTTAATGCAGCAAACTCATTTTCTTCTAACGCTTTGCCCTCTTTCATCGGAGCAAAACTAACAGAAGAGGCGTCGCGGAACATTGCCACACCAATTTTGCCTGAAACGCGCTCAACTTTGTTAATTGCGGCTTCATATTGATCGTTGAAAGCACGATCAATTACACTCTTTTGCTGTTGGTAAGAAGGGTTTTCAAAAGCGGCAGGAAAGGTAGCCATTAAGCCATCAATTAATGCACGAATTTCTTTCTCGAACTCAGACGCCAACCCTGGTGCAAATTCGATTGCTTTAGGTCGGTGACTTTCCGTAAAGTTATTAATATACGCCCATTCGTTTGGCGCTGAACGGCGTTTAGCTTCGCTTTTGAGATAATTCAAGACGTAAGAAGAACGACCTGTTCCTGAATCGCCCATAGCAAAAATATTGTAGCCTGGTCGTTGCATGGCTACGCCAAATTGAATGGCTTCAACTGCACGCTCTTGACCTAAAATTCCACTTAGTGGCTCAATGTCGTTTAACGTCTTAAAAGCTAGGTGGTCATCAGGCACTTTGGCAGCAAGTGCTTGGTACGGTAGAGAGGTAACCATGTTGGACATCAATGGATTTCCTTTTGTCTAACAAACTACTTAGAAAGTTGGTTTGCGAAAGAAGAAAACTCTCCTTTCAAATATGTTAAATAAATACAATACGTTGAGATTAACACTCCGGTTTCACTTCGCCTATATTGAAGTAGAAATATCATCGCGATTATTGACTATCAAAACAGTATTGATGTTCCAAAAAACGACAAAACGAACCGGATTACTCAACTATTCTGTACCAAGCTGAAGTTGATGCTGTAGATTTGCTTTTGAAAATACACGATGAAAATTCGCGGCAGTTGCCTCTAACAGAGCCTCGTAACGAATACCTTTTAAATCAGCTACATACTGAGCGATTTCTGATACGTATTTAGGCTCATTTTTCTTACCTCGATAAGGCACAGGAGC
>CAXBGJ010000312.1:0-3361 GCA_963975045.1 uncultured Marinomonas sp.
TCAATCGATCTTTCTCGGCAGCGGCTCAAGTGTTGCTGAAGTGGCTAGCCAACTCACACCATTCAAAGGGCTGCAAGTCATGACGACCAACTTGCATGCCGCGCGCAACTTATGTGAACACCCCGATTGCGAGCTGACGATTTCAGGCGGTCGAGTACGAATGCGCGACCAAGATGTGATTGGCGGCGATGCCATGCGTTTTTTCCAACGTTATCGCGCCGATATTGGTATTTTTTCTGTCGCAGCAACCAATAAACAAGGCAGCTTATTTGATTTTACTGATGAAGAAGTCATGGCCAGAGAAGCTTTAGTGGAACATTGTCACTATCGTATTTTGGTGATCGACAGCACCAAATTCGACACGGAATCCCGCTGTTTATGGGGGAAAATGAGCGATTATGATTGCGTCATCACCGACCAACAACCCGCTCCCGCATTATTAAGCACCCTTACCTATCAAGGCGTTGAGATATTGTATTGACCAACACAAGTCTAAAATAAAATCCTTTTGTAAAAATTGTGCAAAAAATATACTTGCTCTCGGTCTTTGTATAAGACTATTGTTTTAGTACATATATTGTATAGGTTGAGGTTTTTATGAAGTCTACGATTAGAATCAGTCAGCAGATAGGTATAGGTTTAGTAGTGATTCTTTTACTCGCTCTGGCCAGTATTTATCTCGTCATAGAAGTAAAAGTAAAGCCCGACCTAATCGATGAACGCCAAAAACAAATAGCCGTTAACCAACAGGGATTAAGTGAACTACTCAGCGCGAAGCTGGAAAAAATTCAATTGCTCACCAGCACACTGGCTATCGCAGGTTCTCAGCTTCCTAAAGATGAAGCCCTCTTCAAAAAAGTATTTCCCGGCATTATTAATAATCACGACGACAAAAGCATTGCGGGTGGTGGTATTTGGCCCGAGCCTTCTGCTTTTACTAAGGGAATAGAGCGTCGCAGTTTTTTCTGGGGCCGCGATGGTTCTAAGATGAGTTATTTAGACGATTATAATGACCCAACAGGGTCTGGGTATCATAACGAAGGCTGGTATAAAGTCGGTAAAACCGCCTCGATGAAGCTTTGCATTTGGTCTGAAGCCTACATTGATCCTGTCACGAATATTCCAATGGTGACCTGTACGATTCCAATGAAAGAGAACAGTAAATTCACCGGCGTCTCTACTGTCGATATGATGTTGGATGGCATCACGAAAACGCTAGAAAAATATGGCGCAGAAAATCAAGGTTATGTATTCGCTATTGACCAAACCGGACAAGTATTAAGCTTTCCAAAAGGCAAAGCCGCTTTAGTCAAAAATGATGGCAGCATGCTGACTGCAAGCCAACTTGGCAGCGAATTACCTTGGTTGGAACCTGCTTTGGTTAAGCTGACCAGTAACAAACAAGTCGTCTCTCTTGATCATGATGAGATCTTGGGTGGCGCGGCTTATGTTGATTTATTCAAACACCCTCAAACAGGCTGGACGATTGGTTTAGTCGTTCCTAAAGCTCGCATGATAGAAACGGCCCAAAATATGGGTTGGTTCCTTATGCTAACGATCGGCGCGTTGTTAATCATTGTTAGCATCATTGCCGTTTCCTTCTTCCGTAGCTTGTTGGGCAAGGTCAACCAAACGACACAGCAGATCCAAGACCTAGCCGATGGGGGCAGTACTCAAGAATTGGTTGTTGGTAAATTGAATGAACTGGGCGATTTACGTCAAGCCGTTAACGCTTATGGCGATAAGTTGAAAAAACTGCTTGAGCAGATTCACATAGAGTCCGCGAACCTAGTCGGTGATGCAGGTCGTCTAAACAAATTTAGTAACGACTTTTTAAGCAAAGCCAACAGTTTGAGCGATGAAAATATTACGCTCGCCGCGGCGACTGAACAGCTCGGCGCCACTTCTCATGATGTCGCCATGTACGCCAACGAAACCAAAGAAACGGTTGAACGGATACATACGGACGTTCGCAACAGTGGTAAAGAAATGAATATGGTTATTGAAACCATGCGTTCATTAACCAGTGCAATGAAACAAGCACAGACAAACATCCTCCAACTCGACGAAGACAGTCGTCGTGCCAATGGCATGCTAGGCGTGATCCGAGATATCGCAGAGCAAACTAACTTATTGGCACTAAACGCCGCTATCGAAGCCGCAAGAGCTGGTGAAACGGGCCGTGGGTTTGCGGTGGTGGCTGATGAAGTTCGAAATCTTGCTGCGAAAAGTGAAAGCTCCGCGGTCGAGATTG
Source organism: uncultured Marinomonas sp. (assembly GCA_963975045.1). Taxonomy (GTDB): domain Bacteria; phylum Pseudomonadota; class Gammaproteobacteria; order Pseudomonadales; family Marinomonadaceae; genus Marinomonas. The sequence continues at coordinate 2,255 of CAXBGJ010000312.1, forward strand.
AGCAGGTGCTAGGCCGCTTACAAATAGCGTCTAAAGAATCTGTTACCTCAATGGAGCTTGGTCACAATGAAACAGAAAGAGCCGTAACAACCGCAGAATCAACCGCAAAACATTTACAGCAGGTGGTGGATGCATTCTCGCAAATTACGGACCAAGCAACACAAATTTCCGTAGCCGCTGGGGAGCAACAAAAAGTATCTCAAGATTTGAGTATGTTTGTGTCTCGATTGCAGGAACTGACAGGCAGCAATGCCAGTGACTCTAGTCACCTTAGTCGTATGAGTAAAGAGATCGATGCGATTGCAAATCGACTCAACGAACTAAAATAAACACTCAAACAGAAGCGTGAAAAAAGCCAGTGAGGTACAAATAGTACCTCACTGGCTTAACTTGAAAATATTAACGTGTTTTAGAGTAACACTCTCATAAAAAAGGCCAGTATTTGGCGATCAGTTTGTGCATTCCTCGTCGATAAGGCGGTCGTAGCAGCGCTAAGGTATTGGGCCCACGCTTACGCAGTACGGACTTACTATGAGAGAAAGTACGGAAACCTTCTTCCGCATGGTACGCCCCCATTCCGGACGCCCCAATACCACCAAAGGGCAAATCCGCTTGCGCCACTTGAATGAGCGTGTGATTAATCACCAGACTGCCGCTCACAATCCGTTCTTCACATCGAGTCTGATCGTCACTTTGTTGCGTAAATAAGTACATCGATAAAGGTCGAGGCCTTTGCTGAATATACGATAACGCCTCATCCATATTGGAGTACGTTAGAATCGGCAATATAGGCCCAAATATCTCGTCTTGCATCACGCTTAACTCATCGTCTGGCTGATGCACGATATGGAAAGCCAGTTTTCCATCACTTTCTACCGGCCCTTGCGGCATCAAATTATCACATTCGACACCAGCGGCTCGGGCTTCGTCTAAATAACCTTTCAGGCGGTCTAACTGACGGACGTTAATCAAACTAGTGTAATCCGAGCTCAATACACCGTCAGGATAATACGCCGCCAGTTCCTGCTTAATATGATCAATTAGGGTGTGTTTTTGATCGTGATGACAAAATACATAATCGGGCGCGACGCAGGTTTGTCCTGCATT
>CAXBGJ010000313.1:0-3299 GCA_963975045.1 uncultured Marinomonas sp.
AGGAAATATTACTGGAAGAAATCGATAACTGCTGGGGAGTTGCGGTATAGCTAGATATGGAGTTTGGATATTGGTGAAACTCTTTCTGTTACTGACTCAGACACGCTATAAAGTCGTGTAACTTCGTCGCGTCGAACGGACTTCACCAGTGATGCGGTTTATCGTAGGGCGTGATGAGGGAGGTACGACCGTGATCCGCCGTTGAAAGCGAAGCTTTCATTGTAGGTCGCGGCTTTAGCCCGAGGTGGAATTTAGGTTCCATTCAAACGCTTTGTATTCCCGACCTTTTTTCCGCTCTGCTGAGCGGGTAACTTTTTCCAAACGACGCAAAAGTAACCAAAAGGTCTCTTTAAGATCTTTAATGCCTGATTTTCTTCATCGAGAAATAGCTTTTGCGACGCTCTGGGGGTAGTAAGGCATAGATTATTCATTTGGTGAGAGATAGATCCTCAAACAATGACTCTGAAACGCCATAAAGTCGCGCAACTTCGTCGCGTCGAACTGACTATATTTGGGAAACAGTGCAGAAAGTGATAATACCAATGTACTAAGTCTCTTCCCCTTTCTTCAAGGGGAAGACGGAAGATGGGGTTATTACTCTTCTGTGTTCTGCTTTGTCTAGGGTAGGTCGTGGCTTTAGCCCGACAATCAACGGATTCAGAGCGAATAAAGAAAATGTATTTTATGTCTGTATATACAGTTTATTTTTCAAATAATCATTTATTGCGCGTTTAGCCATTTTAAATAAACCAGTAGTGCGCGTTTTGTACTGGTAGAAAGTAAGAAAGTCTTTTAGTATCAATGAATAAAAATATCGATAGTCGAAATAACGCGCAGTGGGAAAAAAAAGAATAACGCGCATGCTTATTTTTCCATATTTGGCTTTTGTTGGTATCTCTATTAATGGCTTTAGAGTCAGTGACTTACAATGAGATTAAAAAAGTTTCAAATATGTGTAAACGCGTATGCGCATTAATAAAATATTAAACTTCTTAGATATTTCGTTTTACGGCCGAAGAATAAATTAAATCAATAAGGATATACACTATGGGAATGGGCGGAGTTAGCATTTGGCAGTTACTAATTATTATTATGTTACTGATTCCAATAATTCATATTTTGGTCTCTAATCGCTCTCACGGGGGCGCAAAATTTGGTTGGTTTCTAGCTGTATTTATATTTTCTTGGCTTGGGTATATCGTTTTTCTAATAGTTACCCAATCAACAAAAGATGCTCAAGGAATTAAAGATGAAACTTTGCCAAAAGCTTAACAAGTCAAAGCACGCGGACTTGTAAATACGGTCACTTTTTTTGAAAAAAATACTCAAAAAACCGCCAACATTCACAAGCCAGTGTTTGAGGAGTTAGAGGCCAGTAACAATTAGGGTCAGATGAAAATACGCACTAATTTTAATCTGACCCTAAAAGTTATAAAAGTTAGACCCTAAAAATTACTAAAATGGCTGTCACGCAGGATCAAAGCCTTATCATTGTCACTTATTAGATGCTTTTGGGTATAGTGCAGTAATGTGTTTGCCTCAATGTTAATAAGTGGCTCAAATTCGTTCCGGGCGAAAAGTTGCGCCCTCCACCGGACAGCCTACACTGCATTTCGGCTGTCGTTTAGCAAAGTGTTATCTGAACCAATGAGTAAAATAGATACAATAAAAGAATACCAAGATAAACGATCGATATTTATGAAAATAATACCGACATGCTTCGTAATATTTTTTGTTTCTGTTGGTGTTGTATTTTTTACTGATTACGAAGTTATTCCAGCAGTTTTAGCCTTCGGCTCAGGTATAGTTGCTATAACGACACAAATGACAATTAATAAATGTCCGAATTGTGGAAGAGTCCAGTTAGGGACGGTTACCGTTAAGGACAAAATAATAAGAACTGAAAGGTGGGCTTTAAACCCTATGACCTGTCCTTGGTGCAAAGTAAAATTGAATAAACCTCACAGGTTCAGATAACAATGCGCTCATGCTTATAAAATGAGCTAGAGTTGATTTCAGGTTATAAATTTAGTTCTAAAACGAATGATATGGATGTTTCGGTTATTCATGGTTATATCTCTAGGTCTTATTGGGCTACGAATATTCCTCTGCCTACAATGAAAAAGGCAATAGATAACTCATTATGTTTTGGTGTTTTTACTGATTCAGGTGAACAAGTGGCTTTTGCTCGGATGATTACAGACTCTGCGACATTTGCTTATTTAGCTGATGTGTTTGTTTTAGAAGAGCATCGCGGTAAGGGTCTTAGTAAGTGGATAATGAAAAATATTATGGAACATCCAAACTTGCAAGGTATCCGTCGTATGGCACTCGCGACAAGTGACGCACATGGTTTGTATAAGGAATTCGGTTTTAAAGCATTAAAATCTCCGGAATCATTCATGGAATTACATAAACCGGATGTATACAAATAAGCATAACAGGTCACTCAAAAGGACAAAAAACCGTTGGTTTTTGTTCGTGCCTTGCTAATTTTAACCAGCTATTTTATTACCTCTTAGTGAGGTGTTAGCTTAATAAGCAATACAAAGTACAAGGATGTAAACATGGAAAATATTGAGCAAGATGCTCCAGTAATTAATCAAAACCAAAAATGTGAACTGTATGTGGTTTCACCTAAAAAGTTTACGATACTTTTTTTTTGCACTATGGGCCTTTATAGCCTCTATTGGTCTTATAAAAACTGGAGTCTATACAATAGCAGTACCAACGCTAATATCTGGCCTTTTGCTAGAGCCTTCTTCGACATTTTCTTTATACATTCTCTGTGCAACAAACTGTTGACGTGTGTTGGGTCAATGCCTACGACTAAAGAGCATTCAAATATCGAGTTACAAGCAACCAGATACGTAATTCTTACCGTTGTTGGTAGGATTTTTGACCAGGTTTCAACAAAAGGTGTCGGTATGCCATACAGTTATTTTGTAAGTATTCTAGTACTACCTTTCACATTTCAAGCTTTACTCACTATCCAGATAAGAATTAACCAACACATGGGAGATGAATTAGGTCATTCAAATACCTCTTTAACTTGGGTTAGCTACATTTGGATCGTACTTGGAGTCCTATTATGGGCAATTATAGTGCTTGGTGGAATAGCTATACTTATTGGCATTTAAGCTAACAAATTACTCAAGTGGACACTAAACGCGGGGCATTCTTGGTTTGTAACAATTAGGGTCAGATAAAAATTAAACTTTATTTTCATCTGACCCTAATATTCACCAATCGAATCCGTTGGAGTAAGCATATCAAAGAGAGAATGCTGGAACGTGGTG
>CAXBGJ010000314.1:0-3278 GCA_963975045.1 uncultured Marinomonas sp.
TTAGGTCGAGTTTTTGCTAATCGAGCCAATTGAATATTGGTTTTTTCGATTGTGCTGCGCATTTTGATGCGAGCAGGACTGCATTTTATACTGATCAAGGTCACTGGGATGCCCGGTAGATGGCGATCTATTTTTTGTAGTAACTCAATATACAATTCGACTACTTTGTTTTTATCACAGTGGTTGCCGATGTCGTTATCACCTGCATAGATGACCAAAGAGCGTGGTTTGTGTGGCAAAATAATGCGTTCAAAATAGTAAACACAAGCTTCTAGTGTGGCGCCACCGAAACCAAGGTTAATCCCATCTTTATCGCGGAAATGCGTAGCAAAGTCACTCCACAAACGCATGGTTGATGAACCGTAAAAAGCAACAGGCTGTTCTTTGTATTCTTGGTAGGCCAAATGAAATTCGAGCTCTCGTACATCTGACTCAAACTCTACGTCAATTTGATTTAAGCTCATGACATTGGAACGATAGCCATTTTTACCACTGAATATTGGGTATTGATGTATTTCTCTAGACAATTCAACGGCTTCATTAACATAGCCTTTGTATTCTTCTTGATAAGCCGCTAAAAACTTGTTTAAGGCTTTTTTATCTGTGTAATCCACTCTACTAGAGAGTTTGAATGCTCGTTTTATAATAACGGTATAAATATTATGGTCAGCTCGTTGATCAAAGTTAGCCACAACAATAGGAACGATCCAAGGTTCTTCGCTTCCCATGGAGCCTGCTAGTTCAAAAGCATGGGGTAGAAATGCACCGGGTGATTGGTGAGTGCCAAAGCTTTTGCCCTCTGGAGAAATCATCAGTGGGAAGTTTTGGTGCAGAGTCTCTTGAGAGTGTTTGATAAAGTCATCGTACTCTGGCGTACCTGTGGCAAGATCTTCCCAGCTATCGATAAAGATATTACCGAACCTGCCATAGAAGTCGTCACGCCAGAACTCGCTTTCTTTACTACGACGGATGACTCGTTGTCCAGACACACCGTATTCATTATCAATGATCATAGAACCAATAAATTGAGCATCCATAGAAAAACGGAAACCATTAGGTAGACGATTGGTCGCAGAACCTAATAGATGGTTGTAAATGAACAGAGAGCCTGCTTTTTTAGGTAAGTTTTCTAGCCCTTTAATGACATAAGGTACTTGTTGGAAAGCTTGTTTAAACAATTCAGTGCCTAAGCGTCTTGCATCCAATACAGGCGTTTCTTTGGGTAAGCTGTTTATGGTGTCGTAGACATTTTGCAAGTGACGATAAAACGCATTTTCACGTTGTAAGTCTTTTAAAATATCTAAGCACATACCCGCAATCGTTCGTTCGAGTACGCAGCCGAAATGCAAACATTTATAGAGAACACCAAATGCTTCGTCGGTTGTGATGGCGCTTTTAAGCAACTCATTTACTTTATAAAGGGGGGAGCTGACAGGTAAAAGTGCCGCATTTTGTTCTATCACATTACTGACGGCGAGTGCTTCATCATTGGCTATTTGTGATAGGTAGCGCATTCTGGCCGCTAATAAATGGGTGCCAACTAACCAAATGAGTCGATATAAGTATTTAACCGAGATTTTAGGGTTTTCATTGAAGATTTCTAGTAAATCATCTTGGCTTATCAATAAGATGCTGCTGTCTCTAGAGGAAATGATCGATGTACGATTTTTTAATGTGGTGTTTTGAGTCGTCCAAGCCAGTACCGTACCGGCGCGAGAGATGGAGCGTGTGGTAATAATATCCCCAGAGTCGGTTTGATAACTAACGACTACTTTGCCTTTAATAAGCAAGTAAAGACCGTCTGCAGGCTGATCTTGCTGGCAAAGTATATCGCCCTGATGTGCCAGTAAGATGGACGATTTTTTAGCGAGAGTGTGTATTTCTGCTTGCGTAAATGTTTCGCAGAAAGGCGCATAATTCAGCAGACTAATTGCGTCTTTTAGCGCTTGAGCCTGTGTTTCATAATTAATCAGCGGGCGAGTTTCTTCAAATGCCAGAGATTCATTAGAAAAAAACGGACGTGTCTGGTTTTGAACATTAGTGAGGACCGGCAACGACTCTTCATAAACAAATTGTAGAAACTGATTGGCGAAGAGGAGGTTAGCATCGAGTATTTTTTGTAATTCAACAATGGGCCACATGAGTAATGTAGACGATTTCGTAGCCGTAAAGGTTGTGGCGTAGCGTGAAGGGTGTCGAAAAGCAGACCAGCCAATAGGCGACAGTATGTTATTGATTAGGCCTACACTATAGGACTTTCCTGTCTCTTGTAATGGTACGGAAATACCAATTTCACCTTCTAAAAGGAAATAAATACACTGGCCAATTTCAAATTGCTTTGCTAGCACTTCTCCCGCTTTCAATTTTTTAATACACGCGAGATCGATTAGGGATGTCGTTAATTCTGTATCAACATCCACCATAAAAGGGAAAGCGTCAATCTGTTTTTTTACGTCCATTTTGTATGCCTCAAATCTGTATTGCCCTAGTTAGGGCGTTTGATCGTTACCGTCTCGCCTATCAGTGCATAATCGTTGCCACCTAGTCGTGCGAGAGGGTTTAATTTTTTGTTGTCGATAACAATGCGGTCATCGCTTTGACTCATAATGTCGTCATCAATGTGTACACTGAGTATTTCTAAATAGCAGGCCTCTAAAGAAGAGTTACCCAATTTATGTATGTCATACAATCGACAATGTAGTGCGACCTTTGCTTCTGCAATACGTGGCAAGGTATCAACGAATGGCAGCAGTGATAACTTTGCTTTTGAGAGCTCAGATTCTCCGTAGTCTAGATTAGCGGCACTGTCATTAACCGCATGGATAAGATCGCCACTGGGAATATGCAAAACACATTCCTTTTCACGTATTAGGTTGTATTTCGTATCTTTGGCCGTTGTCTCAGTCTTGTTTCCGATAGAAACGACTAGCAAGGCAGGATCAGAAGATAGGGGGGCAAAATATGAAAAAGGCGCGAGATTAAAGCTCTCATTGTCATTTTTGGTCATGACCCAAGCAATAGGGCGCGGTGTAATAGTTTGAGTGATCAGATGATAGCGTTGATTACCGCTTAGTTGATCAAACTGGAAACGCATAGACTTCCCCAAGGTTATGAAACATTACTTGTTAAATTACTACAAATACCAATCTCTTGTGAATGTTTGAGTGGAAACTTATGAAATTTATTGTAAACAGTAGAATAAATATTGATTTGGAAAAGGGGGACGAGCCAGTTTAATCAGTGAAACGAGCTCGTAAACAATGATTGAGTCTGAAAGG
>CAXBGJ010000315.1:0-3264 GCA_963975045.1 uncultured Marinomonas sp.
AAAAGACAGAGAGTCAACTGAATTTCTGTCTTTTAAATTTCTCTTCTTGATTAAGGTGGGCAATTTTTCAAGTTGATACATAAATAAACATTCTTTTCATGAGTTTGGAACGTATAGTTATTTTAAATTACTTATTTATTTTTAAAGTGAGAGCGTATGAAACTTTCTAGGAAAATTAGCATTGTGGCTGTGATGCTGATTGTAACCATGGTTTTTTTTGGTGTATTTGCAATGAATATACTGAAAAACAATTTAATTGATTCTAGAAAACATGAAATACAATCTATTTTAACATTCTCTGTTAACCAAGCCCGTCACTTTGTGGAACTCGAAAAAGCCAATAAAATAACGCGTGAGGAAGCTGAAACAAACGTAATTCGTATATTTTCTGAAATGCGAGAGGGTAATTATTTTTTGTGGGCAAATGATGCAAATGGCATCGCTCGGGTCCACATTAAAGACAGTGTTATTGGAGTATTCCAATCATCATATGCCAAATATATTGGTTATCTTGAGCAAAACCCCTTTATGTTCATTGTTGGCGAAAGCGAGAAAGCTAATTCAAATACGCTGTACGTTAAAGTGAATGGCATGACACTATTACCAGAATGGAACTGGATATTGGGCATCGGAGTGTACGTTGATGAATTAGAGCCTGAAGTAAATCAATTTGCTATGTTTCTTATTTTAGCGGCGCTGATCATTTTTGTGGTTATTTTTGGCGCTGTCTTTTGGGTTTATCGCAGTGTGATTGATCAGTTAGGAGACGACCCTCTAACGGTAATTGAGTTAGTGACTAGGGCGGAACATGAAGGTTTTCATAGTACAACTGACGAGTCTTATTCTAAAAAAAGTTTGCTGTATTTAATGAATAACTTTTATCAACATATTCATTCAGTCTTGGACTCATTACGTCATCAAAATCAGACTATTTCAAAAAATAGCGTCGAGCTGGTCAGCTCCGCTAAGCGTTTTGAAGGCTTGATTGAAGCAGCCTCTCTTGAAGGTAAGCGAGTGGGTGATATTTTGACAGAGAATAAAAAACAGATACAGCAGACCCATTCTGGGTTAGCGAGCAGTGGGCAATATTTAGAGGTTGTGGCGAGTCGAGTCACCGATAGTATTATTATCAATACGAATAATGAGAAAGAGATCCAAAAAATAGCAGCGTCTATTGCCAGTGATGCGAATAAATTACTTAAACTAAGCCAAAACTTGCGCCGTTTTGATACGCTAATTGGGGCGTTTAACGATTTTTCTGATCAATATCAGTCGTCAGATAATGGGGCAGTGGAAACGCCTCTAGACATATCCATAGAAAATACTCGCTCTGCTTTTTTTGTCAAACATACAGACACAGTAACGCAGGCTAAAGCGGTGTTGTCTGAATTGGATGCAGGGGTGGAAGCACTTAAAGGATCAATAAAGCAATCCGAAAGGGGATTAAGTCAATACTTAAACTCTTTTGGAGAGCAGAGGTTATCTTTAGTGTCTTTGGGGGGAAATCTAGCCAGTGTGAAACTGCAAATAGAACAGATTGTGCAGACTCAAACGTCCTTGTTTGATGAAATGCCTAATGGATTAGATCAACATTTTGATGTGATTCTATCTTCTTTAGTGATCATTACAGAGTCGATTGATGAGTACAAAACAACGTCCGATAAAATGAGTCACGATTTGGATAGCATTTACTTTTAACCTATTGCTGACTCTCTAGAAAAGACACATCCATGTAAGGTTGTGTGTCTAGTAGATGTTGTAGTGCTTCTACATCAATCGCTTTGGAATACAGCCAGCCTTGCCCAATGGCATTGGGTGAGTGCTGAAGCACGTAACGGGCTTCTTCAACGGACTCTATGCCTTCAAATACAAGCGCTACATTCAAGTTACCCACCAATTGGAATATACCGTGTAAGGCGATTTGGCTGACGGTCTGTGTTCCTATTGATTGGACGAACATCTTATCTATTTTAATTTCATTTGGTTCAAACGTGGTTAGCCAAGACAGATTGGAAAAGCCAGTGCCAAAATCATCCAATGAGATTTGATAACCTTTGCGTAAAAAGTGCTTTGTGGCTCTTTTTAATACGTTATTTTCGGCCGCAGAGCGTTCTGTCACTTCAAAGATGATTTGTTCGGCGTTTATGCCATTTTTTTTGACATGATTGTCGACGAAATTCAAAAAGCTTTGGTCCGATAAGTCCTGTACCGAGAGGTTTATGCTGAGCAAAAAAGTAGGATCGTTTTTCAAAAAGGGACCTATTTCTTTTAGGTTTTTCACAATCAACTTTTTGGTTAATGGTGTAATCAGCTGATTCGCTTCGGCGCAATGAATAAATACGTCAGGAGATACGCGCCCCAATTCTTTGTCGTCCCATCGAGCGAGTGCTTCTACACCAATGATTTTTCCTGTCTTGAGATGTACTTTAGGCTGATATAGTGAATAGATATCATCTGTTTTAAGCGCGTATTTCAGGCGGTAAATTAAGGTGCGTCGGTTTGATTTGAACAGCCTGACACCAAAAGAAAGTATGACACCAGCTAAAATGCCAGAGATGATTATTTTCAACCATTCAATAATACTCATGTCATAAATTCCTATCCTTGAGTCTATTCCCGTGACGCAAAATTCATAATGCGGAGGACAGTAGGTAGAAACTAAAAAATCATTAAGAGCAGGTAGCCATAAACGCTGTTTTGGTGGCGAGGTGATAATACTTTGCGCTTGTTGATAAGTGATGTCATCAAAGAGATGGTGAATTTTTTTTTCAGTGGGAGTGTAAAGCACACTGCCTACTTTTTGTGAGTGCCGACTTATGTCTAAAAAAGTGGTTGGTGAAGAAACGGCAAACGAATGGTCTATGTTAAAAATAGAGCGCTGTTGGTTAGCCGAAAAAAAGCCATTTACCTCTGTCCATGATTTTTGAAAGCTGCTGCCTTGAATACTTTTATTGGGGAGTTTTTTTGGTTCAGATAGTACGCCCCATAACACACTACAGGTGACTTCATCAGCGGAAGATATTCGACCTATATCATCAACATAAGGGTAGTTGGCTAGAATTTCACGCAGTATGTTGATGTCTTCAGGAGAGCAGCTAGCGGCTTTGCTCTGGTTGGCCAGTGTTAAGCTGGTTTTCAATTGAAAAACAGACTGTTGCGTTCGATCCGTTATTTTTTTAACGTAAGATTCTAGCTTCTTTTGTTCGGCCGCTAATGCGTTCCAGTGATGGATGTAAAGACTGAAGCTCAAAGTAAGTAGAACGA
>CAXBGJ010000316.1:0-3261 GCA_963975045.1 uncultured Marinomonas sp.
GACCACATATAACGATTCATATTGCCCGTTAGATGCAGCTGAATTTCTCGAGTGGGTTGACGTTTATCATGAGTAGGATGCAAGCCTTTTAGGTCTGCGTAGGTCAGTACTTTACGGTTATAGTTCGCTTGGTGATCCCTTAAGCCAATACCTGGGTCGTTAAGGCCGCTTTGAGGCATACCTGATTGCATGTCCACTTGAGGACCATTTTCTGAATCTAGATGCTTAATCTCATTGTCACTGCCGTAACCTGCTAAACCTAAAGTAGGCATAACCATACTTGGTTGACTGTGATCCATGCCTTCCATTCCCGACATAGAGTCTGAGCCCATCGCCATTTTGCTGTGATCCATGCCAGCCATGCCAGCCATTGAGCCTGAACCCATTGCCATTTTGCTGTGATCCATGCCTTCCATGCCCGACATAGAGTCTGAACCCATTGCCATTTTGCTGTGGTCCATGCCTTCCATGCCCGACATAGAGTCTGAACCCATTGCCATTTTACTGTGGTCCATGCCTTCCATATTCATGCCCATATCGCCATGCCCTAAGATCGGCATAGGGTCCATATCAGGGATTTTGGCCGTGAACATTTCATCTGACGTGAAGTTACCAACGGTATAACCAGAACGGTCAATGCTCTGAACGAAAATACAATAAGCATCCTCCATCTTCGGCTCGACTATCACATCGTAAGTTTCCGCAACACCAATGCGAAATTCATCGATAATAACAGGCTGAACATTTTGCCCATCACTCGCTACAACAGTCATTTTCAAACCTGGAATTCGCACATCAAATATCGTCATCGCAGAGCTATTAATAAAGCGGAGACGAACTTTCTCTCCTTGTTTAAAGAGTGCTTGCCAAGGTTGTGCCGGTGGGTTCCCATTCATTAAATACGTATAGGTGGCGCCCGTGACATCAGAAATATCTCGGTCACTCATACGCTCCTGATTCCACATGGAGCGCGCTCTCCAAGTATTCACCAACCCTTGTTTTTTGATATCAGAAAACAAATCAGACATCGTTCTTTCACTGTAATTGTAATAGTCTGATTGCTTCTTTAAATTCGCATATATTGTTTCAGGCGCCTCATCCGACCAGTCCGACAGCATGATGACATGCTCCCGATCAAACACGACAGGGTCTGCTTCTTTAGGGTCTATAACAATCGCGCCATACACTCCCGTTTGCTCTTGAAAACCTGAATGACTGTGATACCAATAGGTACCACTTTGCTTAACAGGAAATTTATATTCGAACGTTTCTCCCGGTTTGATACCCGCAAAACTAAGGCCAGGAACGCCATCCATTGCTGTCGGTAAAATCATCCCATGCCAGTGCAAAGAGCTGTCATGATCAAGATTATTTTTTACTCTTAGCGTGACCGTTTCACCTTCTTTCCAGCGTAACAAGGGTCCGGGGAACAGCTGATTAATGACCGTTGCTCTAGCAGGTGTTCCCGTAACATTAACGGTTTTATAATCAATGCTTAAATCAAAAACTTTCCCAGATAACTGAGTTAAAGATTGGCCAATGGCACTCGCAAGTGCATTTTTTGAAAACGGAATAGTGGTTAAAGCCAACATGGCAGAAGCACCAAATACAAACTGACGACGGCTAAGCACGGTACCGTTCGATGATTTGTTCAGCTCTTCGTGTGAAGGTTTGGATACTGTCATAACCTAACCTCCTTTAATCGCATTAAACCAACAACACCCACGTGCAGATGCAACCCAATAGCGCAATGAATAAAAGACATAATTGTCTCCAGTGAAATTCTTTAGAGTATCCAGAACAGGCATTATCCCTGTAGTGGATAAAAGGTTAATAATAGAAAATAACGTTTAGTGGCCTTGGAGTGTCCGACAAAACGACGGACTCATCCAAAAATCAGGAAAGTATCGGAGGGCGATATAGAGAAGCACTGCGCAACGGCAGTGCTTGTTGTACTAGGTTGATATTATTCTGGTTCACTTGAGAGCCGTAATAAATCCACTGGTGATCAATGATAGCGGCCATCGACATGCAAACGCTCATCGGACACGAGCTTTTGTCTTTGCAACAATCTAACGCATTCGTGACCGGCAATATTTGAACATACTGATGTGTGTGTTTTTCAACAGACGCGTTGTGCAACGAAGTCTTATGATCGACCATCGAGCCATCAGCAGTAGGAGGAAGTTGCATTGAGTGATATGCCATTGGATCAGCCAAAGAGGTAAATGTTTGGCTAACAAACACGAGCAAAACAAATATAATGATAACGATTTTATTTTGTCTCATTCTTCCTCCCCCAATCAACTTTCAACCTAAACGGCGCCACTTTAAATACACGTCCAATTAATGCATTGGAGGGCCAACAAACGTCGTAAATATCGCTGTGACCACCAAAATCGAAGAAGCGATCATTTTTTCCATCAAAATAGATTTTTGAATAAGAAATGTATTACCGCGTTTGAGTATTAACGGCACCAGATGTAACTTATGGTATGCCGCCATCACCAGAATAACAACGACCAAAGCAAGTTTCACCAACAACCAAAAGCCATAGTCTGACGAAAATAAGCCTTGCCACCCTGTCAATATGAAACTCATCCATGCACCACATATAATTAAAACCAACACCGCGTAGGCAGCAAGCTTACCGAAATGCTCCAACACCTTGTTTGACTCTTCCGCTGTTGCACTTCGTATTACTAACCACAAAGGAAACAAAAGCCCTAACCACCAAGCCGCGATTAAAATATGAGCAAAGAAAATAATCTGATAATACCAAGCTTGCGCCGTCGCGTGCCCCGTGAGTGAAAACGAATAAATCAAACTGGCTATGCCCAAAGAAGCGACCAATAATGAAAAACGAGAAAACGGCCACATATTAAAGGCGCGAACCGACCCAAAGGTAAATGACGCAAAAATCACCAAGCAATAGCCAATCACATTAGCGATCAAGGTACTACCCGCAGGCGAGTCCCAATAGATAGAGACCATCATAGGGTCGAACATGAGCCATAGACCCTCTTCCATCGCCCCACCGACAAGGATAAAGAAATACGCTATCGTCGCGGCCACACCAACCAGCGCACCTCCTCGTACATACCCTTTTATACGATTAAATAAAGCAGACTGATGACGCAACAAAAAAAATGCAAATAGCCCACCCACAACGCTTGATATACCAAAATACAACAACCATCGTGTCAGTAATTGCGCGATTTCCCAGTTCGTTAATGTCATGCAGTCTCCTTTTCCTAAAAT
>CAXBGJ010000317.1:0-3253 GCA_963975045.1 uncultured Marinomonas sp.
CTTCTACATGCCATGTTTCAAAGTCTGAATGCCAATAAAACTCTTTACCTCGAAAGCCCGGTTTGTAATTTAAACGCGTCTGATGAAGATAGACTTGATCGCCTAACAGGTATTCTGCGATTCGAACCAACCTTGGGTCTTCTGCCACGCTTTGAATGAATGCATCCAATTTATGCACGTCAAAGACAGAGCGAACATCACCACTACTGGCTTCTGTAATACTTTCTTCTCTTTGTTTGATCTCATCACTATCACGCAAACTCTGCATATGATGTTGCATAGCGAGTACTTCGTCGTCATCAAAAAGATGGTCGAGAAATAGAAAACCATTTTCTTCGTAATGATCTAAAAGCGCTTCATCGAGAGGCGCTTTTTGTCGGTCGTGCGAGTAAATAATGGGGTCTTGGCGGTCAATATGTGTAGGCGAAAGATAGACCCTAGATGGGTAATGATCTTGCCTTTTATCCCCACTGACACTAGATCCACTTTCCTTTTGATTAGAAAGTTTTCGATTAACAAGCGTCTCATCATGAAGATGCTCATTCACTAGAGCTGATGCCAACGGTGACATTATCGCGCCTCCTTTATTGTCCTCTAACAGTGATCAATATGATCGACAAAAGTCGATTTCGTCAGCTTAATCTAGTAGTTCGTAAGCGCCGTCTGAGTTATGTACTTCTTTGCCCGTAATTGGCGGGTTGAAGACGCAAGCCAACTTCAACTCTTTGAACGCTCTTAGTGTATGGGCATCATTTTTATCCAACACATATACAACACCCGGTTTAATATGGTGTTTCTGACCATCTTCACGGCTTTCTATTTCGCCTTCACCTGAGATGCAATACACAGATTCAAGGTGGTTTTGATAATGCATATCAAAATCTTTGCCTTCGTAGATAGTCGTAATATGAAAAGAAAAGCCCATATTGTCTTCTTTTAATAAAAGACGAGTGCTTTCCCAATTACCATCTGGGGACACAACACGGCGGTCGGTTTTTTCACATTCTGCTAAATCACGTGCAAACATTATTCTCTCCTTAATGATCTTTAGATCGCTTTAAAGTATCGGCCAATAATGACCGAACAAAGCTTGAGGTTTTGAACTTACTATTTATGTCACTCAAGTATTCAATAGAAGCCGTCTTCATAAGAAAAGACGATTTCTATTGAAGTAGAACTAGAACTAGATCGCAATGTCGTAGTTTTCATCAAAGTAGCTTTTCGCTTCTGGCATGTCGTCTTCTTTGGCACAGACTTCTCGAATCGCTTGCTCTAAAATATCAATGCCTGTTTTCAACTCTTCATCGCTAATAATCAGAGGGCAAAGAAACTTAACCACTTGATCATCGGCACCGGAGGTTTCTATCATCAGGCCATTTTGGAAACATTTTTTCGTGATCTTATTCGCCAATTCGCCGCTAACGCAGTTGATACCGCGCATCATGCCTCGGCCTTGAACGATAAAGTTACCTTCACCAAACTCATTAACAATGGCTTGCGTACGTTGATGAATGTATTCGCCTTTACGTTTGATTTCTTTCTCAAACGCATCGTCTTTCCAGTAGGTTTCAATCGCTACTTTTGCTGTCACGAACGCCAAGTTATTACCACGGAAAGTGCCGTTGTGTTCACCTGGTTTCCATTCATCCAATTCTGGACGCATAAGAACCACGGCAAACGGCAAACCATAACCACTTAATGATTTAGACATAGTGATGATGTCTGGCGTGATGCCGGCGTCTTCAAAACTAAAGAAGGTACCCGTTCGACCACAACCCGCTTGAATGTCATCAATGATCAATAAAACGCCATGTTTCTTACAAACCGCTTCTAGATTTTGCAACCAACCGTAGCTGGCAACGTTAATACCACCTTCGCCCTGCACCGTTTCTACAATCACAGCCGCTGGCATATCCACACCACTACTAGAATCCGACAATACTTTATCTAGATATTCTGTCGTTTCAATGCCTTCCCCTAAGTAGCCATCAAATGGAACCGTCGATACACCAGCGCCCAGGCTTAGACCTGCCGCCCCACGGTGATGTGAGTTACCGGTGACAGACAAAGCACCCAAACTACAGCCATGGAAGCCATTGGTAAAACTGATGATGTTTTCACGACCCGTTACATTTCGAGCCAACTTAAGCGCCGCTTCGACCGCGTTCGTACCGGTTGGGCCAGTGAATTGCATCATGTATTCTAAGCCACGAGGCTCTAAAATATGCTCTTTAAAGGCTTCTAAAAATTCACCCTTCGCTTTGGTGTGCATGTCCAAACCGTGAGTAATGCCATCTTCCATAATGTATTTCACTAACTCTTCTTTGAAGATCGGATTGTTATGACCGTAATTCAAAGTACCGGCACCAGCCAAGAAGTCTAAGTATTTATTGCCTTCTTGGTCGTATAAATGAGCGCCTAGCGCACGGTGAAAAACACGAGGAAAAGAGCGTGCATAAGATTGTACTTCTGATTCAATTTCTTCAAAAATTTTCATATTTTTATCGTCCTGTAAATTAATAAACGGGGCTTGAAAGAAAACTTGAGAGCGAAAGCATGGCTTTCTAGCTCATCGTATTTTCTCTACTAAGATGAAATGGGGCCGATGGTGACCAGCTGCTCGGTATCGTGCAATCCGTTAAAATGAATCTGTTTGTCAAACATCACAGACTCTTCTAAAGGCGCACCAAGCTGATCGGCTAGGCTTCGAAATAAGGCCCAAGAGCCTTGGTTGGAAGCCGTAATGCTGGTTTCGATGTAGCGCACACCCGAACAGCTGGATCGTTCAAGCAGTGATGAAACCATTTTTTTTGCTAAACCTTGACCGCGTGCTTTTTCACTCACAGCCACTTGCCAAACAAATAACGTATCCACTTTATTGGGAATAATATAACCCGATACAAAACCGACTAACTCACCGTTATTAAAACTCGCGGCGACTGAGGTTTCATTGAAATGACTGGCTTGTAATAAATTACAGTAAACCGAATTCGTATCCAGTGGCGGGCAAGATGCCACCAACTGATGAACCGCCATACCATCTATTGCGCTAGGCTTATTAAACACAATTTCTTTTGAATTCATGATTATACCCATTAGAAAACAAAGTATTAAAATACGGTTAAATCTAAAAACTTTTTGACAGAAAATCGCAGAACAACTGATTTATAAGCAATAAGCATAAAGAAATATAGATTCAACTCAATATGATTTGATGTCTAAACATTATACGTGAAACTAAAATCAAGTCTAG
>CAXBGJ010000318.1:0-3249 GCA_963975045.1 uncultured Marinomonas sp.
TGATGGTTATTTTACTGTCGATGAGTGGCATTGGTGTGATGTTGTGGTTTGGTGGAAAAGATGTCATTTCAGGTGAAATCAGTGCCGGTGATTTGGCGAGCTTTTTGTTCTACTCCATTATTGTGGCTGGTGCTGTCGCTGCTATTTCAGAAGTCATGGGCGAGTTGCAGCGTGCAGCAGGCGCCGCTGAACGTATTATGGAATTACTGAGCGCACGCAGTGCTGTGGTAAGCGGCTCACAGGTGTTTCCTTCTCAAATAATGGATGCGCTCCATCAAGGAGAAGACATTATTAAATTTGATCAGGTTGAGTTTCGTTACCCATCAAGACCGGATTATGCCGCGTTAAAAAACCTTTCGTTTTCGATTAAACAGGGAGAAATGTTGGCCTTGGTCGGGCCATCAGGCGCAGGTAAATCCACCTTGTTTGAATTACTGCTGCGTTTTTACGACCCTCAGCAAGGTAGTATTTCGTTAGCCGGTCAGGATATTAAACAATATTCACTGGAAGATTTACGCCATCGCTTTGCGCTCGTTCCCCAAGAGACGGTGCTGTTTGATCAAAGTGTTTACGATAATTTAGGGTATGCAGATCGCAGTGCGAGTCATGAATCTATTCAAAATGCAGCAGAAAAAGCCAATGCTCATGACTTCATTACTCGATTAGACAAGGGCTATGATACGCGATTAGGCGAAGATGGTGTGCGCTTATCGGGTGGTCAAAGACAACGAATAGCCATTGCTCGTGCCATCCTGAAGGACGCGCCCATTTTGTTGCTAGACGAGGCGACAAGCGCGTTGGATGCTGAAAGTGAAAGCAAAGTCCAGGCGGCTCTTGAGCCCTTGATGAAAGGAAGAACCAGCTTGGTTATTGCGCATCGATTGGCGACGGTTTTGAATGCAGATCGGATCATGGTATTGGATCAAGGTGAGATTATTGCCCAAGGCACACATTCTGAATTGCTTGAAAGCTGTGCATTGTATAAACGCTTGGCCGACTTACAGTTTAGTCAAAACGATTTAATGACGTCGTAATAGCATCGTTAAATCGTTTATTTATGCGCGCTTTGGTTCATAGACGAAGAATCACATTTTACCAATAAAGACACCACGATAGGCACAATGCAACGAATGGTCTGTTACGGATAGCCCTGGTGTTTGATAAAGCGCCTCGATAGTGGCGTTTTCCATTGGGAAAGGCACACTTAGAGGGACGTCGCTGCTGTAGAACACAAGCCAGAAACGTGTAGAGCGGTCCGTTGGTGCGAGCGTCAAGGCAATGTAGTGACGATGGTTATCCGACCAATCTTCAGCCGTCATTGCTGTGCTTTGCTCGTTTAACCATTCGATATGGTCTGAAGGCGTATGTTGATAAAGTGGATCATCGTCTAGGTGTATTTCTGCCAGAATGGGGTACGTTTTACGCAATACCATTAAGGTTGAAATAGCATGATTTAGTGCTGATCGAGCTTCACTTTTCTGCCAATTTTGCCACGTAATATCATTGTCTTGGCAGTAGGCATTATTATTGCCTTGTTGGGTGTGAGACAGTTCATCCCCCCCTAAAATATGCGGTGTGCCTTGGCTTAATAACAAGGTCGCCATAAAACAAAGTTGTTGATTTAGGCGTTGTTGTTGAATTTTTGGGTCGTCTGTTTCACCTTCTACACCAAAATTTTGACTGATATTATCACCATGGCCATCTCGATTTTCTTCCATGTTGGCTAGGTTATGTCGTTGGTGAAAGGACACCAAATCCTTCATTGTGTAGCCATCGTGATAGGTTATGTAATTGACAGAATTTAAGGCGCTTTTATGGCCTTTATGGAAAAGATCTCTTGATCCCATAACACATGTCGAAAACTCAGGTACAAGCCCATCATCTCCACGCCAGAAGCGGCGAATGGTGTCACGGTATTTGTCGTTGCACTCAAGAAACCCTTTGGGAAATTGTCCAACTTGATAGCCGTTTGGTCCAATATCCCAAGGCTCCATCACTAGGCAAGTTTGGCTCAAAATAGGGTCTTGAAGAATGGCTTGTAATAACGGTGCTTTGGGCGTGAATTCGTGATCGGTTCGGCCCAAGTCCACTCCTAAGTCAAAGCGAAAACCATCCACTCCCATGACGTCTACCCAGTAGCGCATACTGTCACAGATAAGACGCACGCTAGCGGGTTGATACGTATCGATGCAGTTACCGCAACCGGTGTAATTTAGATATTGTCCGTCTTGATGGCGGTAGTAACGCGCGTTGTCTAAACCGCGAAAACACACGCTGGATTGGTCTAACTCGCTTTCAGCTGTGTGGTTGTAGACCACGTCTAGAATGACTTCAAAGCCCGCTTTGCGTAGGCCATCTATCATTAGTTGAAACTCAATAACCGCGTCTTTTTTAGCGTAAGAAGGCTCTGGCGCAAAGAAACTAATTGGATTGTAGCCCCAATAGTTGTTGAGTGTTAATTGCTGTAAATGTCGCTCTGTCATGAAGCTAAAACAAGGCATTAGCTGGATAGTGGTGATGTTAAGGCTTTTTAGGTGATCAATGCCTGCGCAAGAAACCACCCCTAGATAGGTGCCTTTTAATTCGTTTTCGATTGCTAAATTTTGGCTGAAGCCTTTTATATGCAATTCATATAAGGCACGATTTGTGGCCGTCACCTTAACTCTTGCAGGGCGATTTACATTAGCTTGGACCGTGCGAACAATGGATTTAGGCACACAGTAAGCTGAATCAACCGAGTGCGGTTGACCTTCTTTTGTTATAGCGGCTTGGTCTTCATGCCAAACCAGCTTTTCGCTTAGGTCTTTAGCATAAGGGTCAATCAGAAGTTTGTGTTCATTAAAGACGAATTGCTGTTCTGGCTTAAACTCCCCTTTGGCTCGTAAGCCATAGTGCTGGCCTTCTTTAAGGCCGAGGACTTCCATGTGCCAGATTCCTCTGTACTTATCAATGAAAGGCAGAGGTTCCTGTTCATTGCCATCGTTATCAAATAAGCACAAATAGAGTTGGCTAGCGTCTTCAGAAACAACGGCGAAGTTGACTCCGTTGTTGGTCACCGTAGCACCAAGAGGAAAAGAGGAACCAGTGGTAACTTGGTACGCTGGTGAATTCATGCAGACCTCTGTGTTGTTGATGTCTAAAGTGACGGTAATTTAAGGTGACTGTAGTTTAAGGTGACGGTAATCCATGGAGGCGAGTCTACGACTCGCCTAGCCATTTTAATAAAACACCGGCCAGCGGTGGAATTTG
>CAXBGJ010000319.1:0-3237 GCA_963975045.1 uncultured Marinomonas sp.
ACGCCAGCAATTAAAAGAAGCGCAGCAACGTGCCGATGAGCTGGAAAAAGCCTTAACCAATCCTACAAGCGCTGCAACTCAAGCGGAAAAAATTACGCCGTTTTCCGGCTCAAACATAGACGCCGATGCGGCCAAAAAACGTAAAATCGATCTCGCCATTGCCAAAGCAGGCATCAAGAAAGCCGAAAAGAACATTGCCCTATTAAAAGAGCAAGGCAAAAACGAGACAGAGATTAACGCGTCAGAATGGCCTCAAAAACTGATCGTGGCGCAAGAAAAGCTCACCAAACTTGAGTCAGAAAATATTCCATCTGATGCTGGCAGTAATGACTCGAATGCCGAGAAAAAAATCACACAAATGTCGACGGCTGAATCGGATTTAGCCGTAAAGGTCAAAAAGCAAAAAATCGCAGCGGCATTGGCAAAAGCGCAAATTAATAAATTAACCAAACGCTTGGAAAGCACGCCTGAAGACGCAGACAATATCCAACAAGAAATAGCAGCAACGCGCCAAAAACAACACGACGCCGAAGCCTTGTTAGCGCAACTCACCCATTCGCAAGAGAATCGTTAGATGGCATTATTGAGGATTACTTCCCCCCACACTCAACGTGGAGGACATCGCACATCTTGGGTGATGCAGATGGTTATTTTAGCGACCATTCCTGGCATTGTCGTACAATCTTGGCTATTTGGCTGGGGCACACCAATCAACCTAGTGATTGCGTGCATCACCGCATTATTGAGTGAAGCGGCGATTTTGGCCATTCGCCGTCGCGCTGTGGGCTTTTTCTTAAAAGATTACAGCGCGCTATTAACCGCAGTGCTACTAGGAGTCGCGTTGCCGCCCAGTGTACCTTGGTGGGTAACCGTCACCGCGGTTAGTTTCGCCATCATCTTTGCCAAGCAATTATATGGTGGTTTGGGCAATAACCCATTCAACCCGGCTATGGTTGGCTATGCCATCGTACTGGTGTCTTTTCCTGTCCCCATGAGCCAATGGCTTGGTGCACAAGACATTGTCGCTTCAGGCAATACACTGTCTTTCTTGCAAAGCTTACACGCTATTTTTAATCATCTTCCAACGATCGACGCCTATACCATGGCGACCCCGTTAGACGGCTTTAAACACAAAGATTTATTAGACAGCCAAACCGCGTTTAGTACCATTCCAGCATTGCAAGCGACCAGTATCAATAGCTGGTTATGGGTGAACCTTGCCTACTTATTCGGTGGTTTGGCTTTGCTTTGGTTGCGTATTATTACTTGGCACACTCCGGTGGCACTGCTCAGCGCACTGTTTATTATGGCTGGCGTCTTTCATATCTTTGACCTAAACAATACAGCAACTCCGCTATTCCATCTCACCACGGGCGCGGCCATATTTGGGGCTTTCTTTATTGCCACCGATCCCGTGTCTTCTTGCACCAGTAACCGTGGCAAGCTGATATACGGCGCCGGTATTGGTATTTTGATTTACATCATTCGCTCTTGGGGTGGTTATCCTGACGGCGTGGCTTTTGGTGTTTTACTGATGAATTTCGCCGCCCCGCTGATAGATTATTACACTCAACCCAGAACTTACGGTCATAAAAAAGCTAAAACGGGTCTTAAAATAGGGGAAGATAACTAATGGAATTATTTGCCTCCATTCGTCGTAACAGTCTTGGCTTAGGCATTTTTGCTGTGTTAACCGCTGGCCTAATTGCGATAACCCACCAGTTAACGGATCACACTATTAAAGACAATATTTTGAGTGCTCAAATCTCGGCATTCAATGAAATACTGCCTGCAGATTTATACGATAACGATTTAACAAAAGACATTGCCCTACTGCCTGTCAATCCTCTATTAGGCAGTCAAGAAGGCATCAAAATACACATTGCTCGAAAAAACGGTGACGTGACAGGGATCATTTTCGAGACCGTTGCTCCGCGTGGTTACAACGGTGATTTAAACATGCTGGTCGCCATTGATAAAAACGGCGTTGTTACCGGAAGCCGAGTAATAAGCCACAAAGAAACCCCCGGGCTTGGTGATAAAGTCGACCTTAAAAAGTCCAAATGGATCTTAAGCTTTGCTGATAAATCCTTAACCAATCCAACATTAAAAGGCTGGGGCGTGAAAAAAGACGGTGGTAGTTTTGACCAATTCACAGGCGCAACCATCACGCCTCGTGCCGTCGTTCGCGCGGTGAAGAACACACTAATTTATTTTGAACAAAACAAAGATGCGCTGTTAGCGCGTTAGGATAACTCAATGAAAGTAAGCGCCGAAATAGCCACAGATGAATCTGTTCCCGAGAGCAAACCAAGCGCCAATTATGCGGAAATCATCTATAACGGCATCTGGAAAAACAACCCTGCATTGGTTCAACTACTTGGTTTGTGCCCTATGCTCGCCGTTACTAGCACCGTGGTTAATGCATTAGGCCTAGGGCTTGCGACGCTGGTCGTATTGGTAGGCTCAAACATTGCTGTTTCTTTGATCAGGAACTATGTGGCGGATGCAGTGCGACTGCCTGCTTTTGTGATGATTATCGCGTCTTTCACTACGTGTATAGAACTCATCATGCAAGCCTATACTTATGAGCTTTATCAAATTCTAGGTATCTTCATCCCTCTCATTGTTACCAACTGTGCGATTCTAGGACGCGCTGACGCCTTTGCTAGCCGTAATCCTGTGCTACCTTCAGCGTTAGACGGCTTTATGATGGGACTAGGCTTCATGGTGATCTTGGTCACATTGGGTGCTATGCGCGAGCTGATCGGTCAAGGAACTCTATTCTCAGACATGCAATTGCTCTTTGGTGACATGGCGATTCAGTGGAAATGGGTGGTGTTCGACAATTATCCAAACGTACTGTTTGCCGTTTTACCGCCCGGTGCTTTCATTGGTTTAGGGTTGCTTATCGCGGGGAAAAACTACCTTGATGAACGAGAAAAGAAACGCCTAGCCGTGCAAAAAGCACAAGACGGCCCAGGCGAATCAAAACGGGTTCGAGTAACAGGACAAGTAAGCTAATTTTTTTGATACGCTAGAAATAGAAACCCCACCCTAGCCCTCCCCTTGAAGATAAGGGGAGGGAATAAAGACATAAACCTCTCCCCCTGCTAAAGGGGAAACTGGGAAGGCATAAAAGCTCTAACCCCCTCCCCCTGCTAAAGGGGAAGCTGGGAAGCCATAAAAGCTCTAACCCCCTCCCCCTGCTAAAGGGGAAGCTGGGAAGCCATAAAA
>CAXBGJ010000320.1:0-3226 GCA_963975045.1 uncultured Marinomonas sp.
ATCCATTTCCACTAAACGCATATCGATTTGATGCGGTATGAATAAGTCGAGGATTTCACGCACCATGCCGATTCTATCTTCGCACTGTATTTCTAACCTCATGCTTCCTCTCTCACGCAGCGACCGGATAATTCGGAACGCATTATTTCTCTTTTGAATTCAATAATAATAGATTTTTCTGTGGTGCAAACGTCTCATATAGCGGTAATACAGCCGCCCCTAACACCCCTGCGGTATAGCCAGTTTGAGCGACACAAATTTCAGGAAGAGGCAACATACTATGAGAGGCCAAAGTACTTTTAATACGGCCAATTAAAGCCGCTAAAACTGGCGCGGGCAAACGCCCACCAATGAGAACCGCTTCAGGATCGTATAACGCAATGACAGAAGCCAACGCTGGTGTAACTTCTAATGCCACTTCGGCCGCCCATTGGTTAATAAGCTTTGTATATTGAGCATCACGCCAAGCGTCTTCATTGTCAGGCCACACGACTTGATTTGCCATCAGAAACCGACGTAATGAAGACAGGGACAACGCTTCAAGAATCCATTTACCATGCTTGCCAGTAGCGGTTGGAATTAAACCAAAACTGCCCGCTTTACCATGGGCGCCAAAATAGCACTCACCATTAGCCACCACACTACCACCACACGCCGTACTGACAAAAAGATAAAAGAAGTGTCTTTTAGGCGAACCTGAAGCAAGCAGCAATTCACTGGTTGCCGCCGCCACCGCATCGTTTTCACAAAAGCAGCTTACACCGGTTAATTCCGCTAACCATGATTCAAAAGCATCTGACTGCCAATATTCCAATGCGGCTTTTAGGCCATCAAGATTGGCTCTTTGGTCTGAGTCTGTGACCAATGTATCCAACCAAGAGTCCATATAATCAGGCCTAGCGAGGCCAATGCCTTGAACCTTACTCCAATCCGCTCCCAATGTTGCCTTTACTTCTTCGATAAGGTCTTGGGCGATTTTTTTAGCCAGTTTCTCAGAGGGAAAAGACACCTCTCGCTCTAATAACAAAACACAGGCGCCACTAAAATCCAGCAGAGCCGCGCTAATATGATCCCGGTCGACATTAATACCCAGCCCATAAGCGCCTTTCTCATTAATACTCAGCTTAATGGAAGGCTGTCCACGACGACCGGTCACCTTACCCACAATAGTAAGTAATTGCCGCTCAAGTAAAGAAGACGTAATCACCGAAATAGTCTGTGTACTCAACCCTGTACGCTCAGCAATACTCACCCGAGAAATTTCTGGGTGTTGCCGAACCAAGTGGAGAATGATCCGCTCATTATAAACACGGCTTTGCTCAGAGGTACTACCTGACGATTTCATACAACTCACCCTCATATTTAAGCCCGTAAACTAACTACTGATATTTAATAAATCTAATTGATTTAATAATATAACTCATTAAGATGAGTTAGCGCTCACAAAATACCGATCTCGCTAAAAAAATAAACAGGCTCCTTGCTATAAAAAGCAAAGCGCCCACAAAGGACCACATTATGCCCACTTTTCCATCGTTTCAATCCGCCAATTTTTTAAACAGTCATATTCATTCTACTATGGCGTTTTATCACCCAAACTGCATTGATCTTGACGGTGGGTTCTTTCAGTTCTTCAAAGACAACGGAGACATTTACGACGCCGATACTCGTCATCTTGTTAGCAGCACTCGCTTCATTTTCAATTATGCAAAAGCCTGTCAAGCTCAAGAACAAGACACAGAACAAAAGCAAGCTTACCTAGAAGCAACTCGTCATGGATTACGCTATTTGAGAGAGCGCCATCTTCGTAACAATGGCGGCTATGTCTGGCTGTTAAACAAAGATCAAAACCTTGATGAAACCAATCACTGCTATGGACTTGCCTTTGTCCTGCTCGCTTACGCCACGGCTTATAAAGCAGGCGTAGAAGAAGCCAAGCCTTGGATTAAAGAAACCTTCGACCTCATGGAATTGCATTTCTGGGATGCTGAGTTTGGCTTATACAAAGATGAAATTTCCAGCGACTGGCAAACTGTTTCAGACTACCGCGGCCAAAATGCCAATATGCACAGCTGTGAAGCCTTTCTTGCCGCCTATGATGCGACACAAGAACCCCACTATCTTGAACGAGCCACCTTACTCGCTAACAATATTTGCTTACGACAGGCCGCTCTAGCAGAGGGTGAAATTTGGGAACACTACACCACGGATTGGCAGGTCGAATGGAACTACAATCTCGCAGACCCAAAACATTTATTTCGCCCTTGGGGATTCCAACCAGGCCATCAAACGGAATGGGCAAAACTGTTACTTTTAATTCACCAGCGCTCACCGCTCGAATGGCTAATCCCAACTGCAAAAAAACTATTCGACACCGCATGGGATAAATCTTGGGACGAAACCAATGGTGGACTTTGTTACGGTTACGACCCTCAAGGTCAAATTTGCGATGGCGATAAATATTTTTGGGTGCAAGCTGAATCCTTTGCAGCGGCAGCTATGTTAGCGATGACAACCAAAGAACAGCACTATTGGGACAAATATCAACAACTTTGGCAATACAGCTGGTCACACATGGTTGATCATCAATACGGTGCTTGGTTTCGTATTTTAACTCAAGACAACCAAGCCTTTGATGACTGCAAAAGCCCTGCTGGAAAAACGGACTATCACACCATGGGCGCTTGCTATGAAGTTATAGAGCAACTTTCCAAATCGGCTTGATCTCCTTACTCAATGAAATGGGATCATTCTATTCATATACAAAATGAAGTATGATGCAGGCCCTACGTTAGTGGACACGGGCCTCTTCCTTTATGCAGTTAGACAAAATAGATCTTAATTTACTTCGTTATTTAGACTCCTTATTACGGGAGCAAAACGTTACCCACGCCGCCAACCAACTTGGTATCACTCAGCCAGCCATGAGTAACGGGCTACGTCGTTTAAGAGATTTATTTCATGACCCATTATTAGTCAGAACCAGCGATGGCATGATGCCTACTGCTTTGGCCATTCAGTTACAACCGCGCGTACAAAGCATCTTACAATCAGTGGATGAAGTACTTCATCTTGGACAAAACTTTGAAGCGGAATCAAGCTCTCGAGTATTTCGCATCATGGCCAGTGACTACGCCGAAGCGACTCTGATCCCACCACTTATGAAGAAACTGCAAGATGAAGCGCCAAACGTCATACTGGATGTCATGAATCCAAGTGATGTGAG
>CAXBGJ010000321.1:0-3182 GCA_963975045.1 uncultured Marinomonas sp.
GCGGCATGCTATCCCCTCACCCAATTGCCCTTGGCATTACGGACCCAGTCCTGTTCCTTCTTTTGAACGACTGCTTCTACAGGCGATTCTTTCTCAGGGACGTTTGGAAAGTGAAGCTCATCACCATTGCTGAAACTAACTATCATTTGCTTGACCCGACTTGGTTTGCTTATCAGATTGAAAAATGTGGAAAATTCTATGCTTTGCGGCGTAGCTTTCTCGCTTATCGTCGTTCGTTTTTGTGAAACCGCTGATGGTTTCTATTTTTTTCCCACTCGCCAAGTAGGACTGAACTTGAAGATCCACGACTGCGGACTCCAGCTTTTTGTGTATCATTTTTAATCGCATCTTCTTTCTCTTTTTGGTTATTAAAGTTTGGTTTTCAGTGGACACAAAAAAACCACCCGAAGGTGGCTTTGTTGTAGCTACTAAATTTTAATCGGCGGGAGAATAAATCCTCACCCCATTGCTGCATGCTCCAACAGGGAAGCACTACAGTTACTGAGCGGACACAGCAAAGCAGCCAAGTAGTGTTGGCTGACTTAGATGATGGGGTGGGTGTTATTGCTTGGGCTGGCTTTGTTTAAGGTTTAAACTTCGTGTGACTCGCCATGTCGCGGTCCAGTCTCTCAAACGCTTGGTCGTAAACCTCTTTGCAAAACGCTGTATTGAGATAGTCGCCAATTACTATGGTGTTGCTGTTGCTTTTCCCGTAGATCAGGCAGAACCAGCCAAGCTGAGCGCCGTCACTGTTCGAGGCTATTAGGTAGTCTTCGTCGATATAGGTCAGGGATTCGAGAATCTCCTCGCAACTGTCGGAGAGACAAAGCACATCTTTATAACTGCCGTCGTTCAGCGTGATGCTGGCGTCTCGGCTGAGTATTTCCTCAACCAAGTAACGAACGGTGACCCTGTTCATGTCGACAGCTTCGGTGTTACATATTTTCATGATATAGCTCTCCTTGTGGATTTGGATTTTAGTGTGCCACAGTTGGAGTTTAGATTTCTCCGTTTACTTCATGCCAAGCTTCGCAGCCTTTTATTACTTACTCTCATTATCACTACCGTCAGTAAACAAAAGCACAACACATGCGCACACAAACAGTGCGGTTAATACTTGCAAATAATACATTTCATTCTCCTACGCCTGTTTAAATCTAAAAGGGAATTTGAAAATCTCATGCTGCCACCTCGTTTGGATGCGCCCAACTTTTGGAAGCGGGACATCTGCAATACGAGTGACGGCGAGCGATGGCGTACACGCAGCCCTGTACCCGCGCACTCGTTTGCCATAACCTTTTGGCGGAGTTACCGTAGCCATCAATCGGGACATCGGCGTACCTAAACAGCCACTCTTCTTTGTTATTAGTTACTGAGTCTGAAGATCCATCTTCTCGATAGTCTTCTAACCAAGACTCGTATTCGTCGTAATCGAACTGAATCTGGTAAATTTCACCGTTGTTGATCTCTACAGATCTGACGGGGAATGCTTTGTAAGCTTCGTAAAAAGCCCATGATTCGTTTAGCGTTTCAAGTTTGTTGTAATTCATTTAGTTGCCTCCTCAGGCGGGTTGAATAAATACAGTTGAACGCCCTCAGTGAAGGCGCTCTCAGTGCTTACTCTTCCTGTTTAAAAAATGCATCCCAACCGCCTATCCTGTTATAAAACTCGCGCTCTATTGATTTGAGCGATTTGCCTTTAACAGTAATGGCGTATCGAGCAATCCCGCCACACTCATTGAAAGCTTCGTACTCGATTCTGACCTTGTTCATCACGCCACCTCCTTATTGTTTTCATTCAGATAATTAATCCAATAAGACTCTGGATCGCCATTTGATAAAACATCACAAGTGTAATCAATGACCCATTTTGATCTTGCGTGGTACTGATGCTCAAAAATGCCCACTTTCTTTAAAGCGTCGAAAGCATTACAAAAAGCCTCGGTAGTTTTAAAATGTATAGGTTTAAGTTGTTTTTTACTAATTACCATTTTCATCAACTGCACCTCTTTTTTCATAGCAATAGCTAAGAACTTACTAACAAGATCAAAGTGTTTATTTTTAAAAGGTATTACTTCAGCTTTATGATTAAGCGCACCTGCGGAACAGTCTCCTAATATCGCATACAGACAAAATTCTTTGTCTTCTAGGCTTTTACCGTCGTAAGGAAAATCTATTATTGCTTCTCTAAGGTTTTCCTCTTCTAAGTGTTTACAATATCTTTTGTTAAGATTATTCAGCGCCTTATCTATAACGGTTTGATCTTTAGTTCCAAATGGACTTTGATCTATAGGTACTTCGTCCCAACACTCCCAAGACATACCTTGTGATGCGTCATAGGCATTGCATTCCCAGTGTCCGTCCCAGTTTTTTTCCTTAATCAAAACCCAGTTACCCAAAGTTTTAATGTTGTCAGGGTCAAACTCTTCGCCGCCCATGCGCTCGCTGATGTACACCGCAAGCTCTTCTCTCTCTTGTCTGTTCATCACGCCACCTCCTTTGGAATCCATTCAAATGGGGCTACAAAAAACTCTAAATCGATGATAGGTATCATAGAACCAGTGTTTTGAAAGTTTTTATGCCCAAATTCCTGAGCCTCATATGCTGAATTAAACTCTCCATAGGTATCAGCCATGTCGCGATACCTTAGGCTTTCATCATGGTTTCCAAAAATGTTATAAGGTTCTGGACACATCTCTAAAAACCATTTCTTACTTTTGTCGCACTTGTACACCATTGCATGTCTTGGCTCACTCATCACGCCACCTCCAAATCTGTCACGTCGAGGTCATCGCTAGCCAATGCTGAAAGTTCAGGTTGACGGGTGACGTTGACGCAGAGCATTGATCTACCCTCGCTATCAATTACAAAACTGAAAGCGATAGTGTCGCCAACACTGGCTTGATCTCGCAGGACTGCCGCCGGAATGTTATAGCGTCGATCCTGCCGCCCTCCTCTGCCGTTGACCCTGTAGAACCGAATTACGCTTTTGGTGCCGTCAGCAAACACTAAAGGCAGCTCTTGCTTTTCGCCGTTCTCCAGTGTGTCGAATTCAACGCCGAACAGGCGAGCCAAAGAGGCAAGCTCTTTGAAGCAGTCAGGATTGCCCTTTTCAATCATGGTTTTTGTCAGCTTTTTGCTGATGGCTGGGATTACTTTTTTCATGCCGTGCCTCCTCAGGC
>CAXBGJ010000322.1:0-3149 GCA_963975045.1 uncultured Marinomonas sp.
CTCTAAAGCCTGTTCGAGAAAGCTGTACAGGAACAAAATGACTAGCATCAGCGATTAGCAATACACGGCTACTGTACGCCGCGGTTTCAACCACCTGACCCAACACGCCCGTTGCATCTAAAACAGGCTGACCAACGAAAGCTCCAGATGAAAAACCCTTATCAATCATAAGCTTATGACTGTAAGCATTTTGATCAAAACCTATCACTTCTGCCATGACAATTTTTTCATCAACTCGCTGTGAAGCATCAAGCAACTCACGTAAACGAACGTTTTCTGCTTGAAGCGAATCCAATCGCTGCTGTCGACTGCGTAAAAGCAATATTTCAGACTGCAAGGACTGGTTTTCACTTACTAACCCCTCTCTGCTGGCAAGATGCTCACCAGCCCAATTAAGCATTTTCTGAGGGGTGTTCACTACGACTTGAATCGGCGTCACAAGCAGGGTCAAATAAGGCCGCACCTGCGAAAAGGTAGTATAACGAACATCAGCAACAATCATCACTATAGACAAAATAACCAACACAACAAACCGCGTGCTAGAAACTTTGCCACTAAAATGAAGCGAATTATTAATGGTGCGCTCCTAACCTTTACTCATTATCTTCAGTAAAAAGCTCAGATGCGTGTTTATCCATCAACTCTAACGCCATACCGCCGCCTCGAGCAACACAGGTCAAAGGATCATCAGCAATAATGACAGGCAAGCCCGTTTCTTCACTGATCAGACGATCAATCTCACGCAACAAAGCACCACCACCAGTTAACACCAAACCAGTCTCGCCGATATCGGCAGCTAATTCTGGAGGTGACTGTTCAAGAACACCTTTAATCGCTTGAACGATTTGAGCAAGCGGTTCTTGCAGCGCTTCTAGAATTTCCGTACTGCTCAGAACGAAAGAACGAGGAATACCTTCCGCTAAATTACGACCACGAACATCGATCTGTAACTCTTCACCTGTATGGTAAGCCATACCGATTTCCGTTTTAATACGTTCCGCGGTAGCATCACCAATCAAACTGCCATATTGACGACGGACATAGGTCGTAATGGCTTCATCAAAACGGTCACCACCAACACGAATCGACTCAGATGTAACGATGCCATTCAATGAAATGATAGCGATCTCGGTTGTACCACCACCAATATCAATCACCATCGAACCTGACGCCTCAGCAACAGGAAGACCCGCGCCAATCGCGGCCGCCATTGGTTCTTCAATAATATAAACTTCACGTGCACCCGCACCCAACGCAGACTCTTTAATAGCACGACGTTCAACTTGGGTAGACTTACAAGGAACACAAACCAAAACGCGCGGGCTTGGTTTCAAAAAGCTGTTCTCGTGTACTTTTGCAATAAAGTACTGCAGCATTTTTTCTGTAACATGAAAATCAGCAATAACGCCGTCTTTCATCGGTCGAATCGCCGTAATATTACCTGGCGTTCGGCCTAACATACGCTTCGCATCAGTACCAACTGACGCTACTGTTTTCTGATTCCCATTATGACGAATGGCAACTACAGACGGCTCATCAAGCACGATTCCGCGGCCACGAACGTAAATAAGGGTATTTGCCGTCCCTAGGTCAATAGACAAATCGCTTGAAAACATTCCCCTGATTTTCTTAAACATGAATTTCTACACCCTGATAATACGATACGAACAGCGTCAAAATGTAACAATCGCTCGCCCAATGGGCAAGTTGATTCAACGTAAATCTTAAAAAAACTCCCATGATTTTCATTGTTCACCTAAAAAGAACCAATAAACTAAAAATAAGCCAGTTTTTCACTCAGTTGGCTTTATAGCAATACGACTACGAGATACAATAAAAGCCATTTACGACAATCAAAAATCAGGTGGAACATGTCCATAGACAAACAAGACGTGCAAAAAATTGCACACTTGGCTCGCCTCGCCCTCACAGAGGAAGACGCCGATCAATATCAACATTCGCTATCCAGCGTATTATCGCTTGTTGAACAAATGCAATCTGTTAATACCGATGGCATTGAGCCACTTTCGAATCCGCTTGAAATGACTCAAAGACTGAGAGAAGACAAAGTCACAGAAGAAAATCGCCGTGACGCATTCCTAGCGAACGCACCTCAGACCGAAGCAGGTCTTTTCCTAGTACCGAAAGTGATCGATTAAGAGAACCAAGCATGTTTGAACAAAGCATTTCGACATTAGCGCAAAAATTACGCAACAAAGATATTTCAAGCGTCGAGCTCACTCGCCATTTTCTAGCGCGCATAGCCAAACTTGACCCACAACTAAACAGCTTCATTACCGTAAGCGAGCAGCGAGCACTAGAACAAGCCGCCGCGGCTGATGCTCTTCTACAAAGCGGAAAAGGCACCAGCTTGACCGGCATTCCTGTCGCACACAAAGATCTATTCTGCACAGAAGGCACACTCACTACATGTGGTTCTAGAATGCTGCATAATTTCATTCCGCCTTATGAGTCAACCGTGACCAGCCGCATTCAACAGGCTGGCGCCGTTATGTTGGGTAAAACCAACATGGACGAGTTTGCCATGGGCTCTTCTAACGAAAACAGCTTTTACGGTGCGGTCAAAAACCCTTGGAACTTAGAAATGGTTCCTGGCGGTTCTTCTGGTGGCTCTGCCGCTGCTGTTGCTGCAGGCCTTGCTGTTGCTGCAACAGGAACAGACACAGGCGGCTCTATTCGTCAGCCAGCTTCATTCTGTGGCATCACAGGACTCAAGCCAACGTATGGTCGTGTATCTCGTTTCGGAATGATCGCTTACGCATCCAGCCTTGACCAAGCCGGCCCAATGGCTAAGAGCGCCGAAGACTGCGCCCATTTAATGCAAGCTATGGCTGGATTTGATGAAAAAGATTCAACATCAGCAGAAGAACCAACTGGTGACTATTTAGCCAATTTAAACGCTCCACTGACTGGCTTAAAAATAGGCTTACCAAAAGAGTATTTCGGTGAAGGTCTAGATTCTCAAGTGGCTGACATTATTATGGCGGCCGTAAAAGAATTCGAAAAACTGGGTGCGACAGTAAAAGAAATTTCATTGCCAAATTTACAACTCAGCATACCTTCTTATTATGTGATCGCGCCCTCTGAAGCCTCATCAAACCTATCTCGTTTTGATGGCGTTCGATTTG
>CAXBGJ010000323.1:0-3088 GCA_963975045.1 uncultured Marinomonas sp.
TGTTGCGCACCTTCTTTTAAACGATAGCGAAACGTGTTGCCAGCAGCTTCTTGATGAATCTTCGCAAATTTAATTGCCGCCTTAGTGCCTACAGTTTTACAGTACAAATACTGCCCTATTGGATTGTGCGCCTCAGGTGACAAGCTAGATGCCACTGCATTCAATGACTTACTCTGCTGATAGGCTAAACAACACCCAAATAACGCCAAAATTGGCCCAGCCACTTGCAATGCCAACACGCTAGACAATAAACCAATAATAGCTAATAAAATAAAACAGGAGATTAAAGGCCAGGTGGCACAACTTAGATGTGCAGCCACTTTCGTCGCTGTCGGCAACAGTTTCTTGCCCGTATTGATGCGATCATAAATCGACTGAGCATGATTAATTTCATCGCGCGTCGCTTTACGACGAACGGACTCATAACCAATTACCTTACGGCCATCTAATAACGGACTGACATGAGCACTCACCCAATAGTGATCACCATTTTCACAACGGTTCTTCACTAACCCCATCCAACTCTTACCTTGCTTGAGATTAGCCCACATATCCGCGAAAACAGCAGAAGGCACATCTGGATGACGTATCACGTTATGCGGAGCACCTATCAGCATGCTACGCTCGTAACCTGCCACGTCACAAAAAGCATCATTAACAAATGTAATACGCCCTTTTACATCCGTACTGGAAACCAAGACAGAACTTTCTGAAAAATCATTTTCTTTATTTGTTATTGGCATTTTTCGCATAGACCATTCTCCATTCCCTATTAATTATTTTTCATCACGTATTCTGTGATTGATTATTATTGGCAGTAACATAAAACTACACCGAATCAGGTCTATTCGTCATCAAAATCTCTATAAGCATCCGGTGCTAAATCTTCGAATCGTGTGTATTTACCGACAAACGCCAAGCGACAGGTACCTATTGGGCCGTTACGTTGCTTACCAATAATAATTTCTGCTATCCCTTTATGTGGCGTGTCCTCGTGATACACCTCATCACGATAAACAAACGATATTACATCAGCATCCTGCTCGATTGCTCCAGATTCACGCAAATCTGAGTTTACTGGGCGCTTATTAGGACGATTCTCCAGACTACGGTTTAGCTGAGAAAGCGCTACCACAGGACACTCCATCTCTTTGGCTAACGCCTTAAGCGAGCGAGAGATTTCAGAAATCTCATTAGTTCGGCCTTCCGTAAAACCAGGAATTTGCATCAATTGAAGGTAATCGACCATGATCATCGCTACACCACCATGTTCACGGGCAATTCGGCGCACTCGAGAACGCATCTCGGTCGGACTAATACCACCCGTATCATCAATAAATAGCTTACGGTCTTTGAGCATCTTCACAGCAGACATTAACTTATCCCAATCTTCTTGAACCAATTGACCAGATCGCATGCGTGTCTGATCAATTCGACCGAGTGAAGACAACATACGCATCATCAACTGCTCTGAGGGCATCTCTAAACTGAATACAATGACCGGCTTATCACTGATCATGGTGGCATTTTCCACCAGATTCATCGCAAAGGTCGTTTTACCCATGGAAGGACGACCCGCTACGATAATCAAATCCGACTTTTGCATGCCCGCTGTCATGGCATCTAGATCCGTAAAACCGGTACTCAAACCAGTAATCGCGCCTTCTTGATGGTACAGCTCGTCAATCTTATCGACCGTTGCACTAAGAATATCAGAAACAATCCTAGGACCACCTTTCTTTTCTCCGCCTTCTGCAATTTGAAAAATTTTCCTTTCCGCTTCATCTAAAACTTCAGCAGCCGTCATACCTTCTGGATGAAAAGCTCGGGCAGATATGTCGTTAGTCGTTGAAATAAGACGGCGCAAAATCGAGCGTTCGCGAACAATGTCCGCATAAGAACCAATATTAGACGAGCTCGGTGTGGCTTCAGCGACCTCAATCAAATAAGCCATGCCACCAATGGATTCTAAGTCGCCACGCTTATCCAAACGTTCGCCAATGGTGACAACATCAATTGGCTCAGACTCATCCGCTAGGCGCGCAATAACAGTAAAAATAAGCTTATGCTCAGGGCGGTAAAAATCATCAGCGATTACCAGCTCAGACACCGTTTCCCACGCTTCTGGGTCAAGCATCAAGCCGCCAACAACAGAACGCTCAGCCTCAATAGAATAAGGTGGTAATTTAATAGAAGCGACTTCAGAATCATTTAGTTGCACGAAAAATACCCATACTAAAACGGAAAAAACACAGAAATATCAGCATATCATGCTCATAAAAAAAGGGCATCTTGCAATAAGCAAGACGCCCTTTTTTAACAAGTAATTTGCAAAACAAATTACTCTGCGATTACCGCCAAAGTAACAGTAACAACAACTTCAGAATGAAGTTGGATATCTACTTCGAAAGAACCAGTGTGACGAATCGCGCCTTCAGGAAGACGGATTTCAGCTTTTGATACTTCTACTTCAGTAGAAATAGCATCCGCAATGTCACGAGTGCCGATAGAACCAAAAAGTTTACCTTCATCACCAGCATTTACAGCGATAGTAAAAGTTTTACCTTCTAGCGTTTCAGCACGAGCTTCAGCAGCGACTTTACGTTCAGCAGCTTTTGCTTCAAGTTCAATACGACGCTCTTCAAAGCTAGCCAAGTTAGCTTTAGTCGCCATTACAGCTTTTTTGTTCGGAATCAAAAAGTTACGAGCATAGCCTGGTTTAACGACGGCAACGTCACCAATTCCACCTAGCTTGTTTACTTTGTCGAGTAGAATAACTTCCATCTCGATCACCTCTAATTAATCATTAGTCATCACTTGAGTTGGACGCTTTACCTTGGATTCTAGAACGAATATTCACAAAACTATCAATCACACAAAGTGCGACCAGAACGTTTGCAAAATAGACATTCAGAACAAAAAATCCCACAAGATAAAATGCAATCAGTCCAACAATCCCAATTTCTTTTTTTGCTAAAACACCGTGCACTAAGGCAAGCCCCGGCAACACCAAAGCAGGAATAGCCGCTTGAGATAGAATAATAAAGGATCCGCCTAAGCTCTCACCTATTAGAATCATTCCACCCAA
>CAXBGJ010000324.1:0-3066 GCA_963975045.1 uncultured Marinomonas sp.
ATCGACTTGGGTATTTTGTCTTTGTAAGCGCGGCGTTTGAAACTATGTTTGGCTACGAGCCAAGTGAAGTAATTGGCAAGTCGATGTTGAATTTTGTGTATGAAGACGATAAGCAAAAAACATTAGGCACAGTGAGTACTATTATTGCCGGACAACTACAGCCCCGCTTTGAAAATCGTTGGGTGCGCAAGGATGGTGAAGTGGTTAATGTGCTTTGGTCTGCACGCTGGTCGGAAAAACATCAAGTAAGAATTGCGGTTGCACACGACATTACCGAGCGTAAGCGTATGGAGGAAATGCTACTTTATGCGGCTGGCCATGATGATTTGACCCGCTTACCAAACCGTACCTTACTTCTAGATCGTTTGCAGACGGCGTTAACATTGGCAGAGCGTGAGAAAGAAGGCCTTTCTGTTTTGTTTATTGATATTGACGGTTTTAAAAACATTAATGATCGTCATGGTCATGCTGTCGGTGACACCCTGTTACAGAAAATAGCTGAACGGCTTACCGCTTGTGTTCGTAAATCCGATACCGTTGGACGCTTGGGTGGAGATGAGTTTTTAGTTGTCTTAAATAAGACAACTACGACGGAAAGTGTGTCTATTGTTGCCGAAAAAATCTGCACTGAATTGGCCGCCGTCTTTATTATTGATGGTTCTTCATTTCAAGTCTCTTCTAGTGTTGGAATTGCGTGCTACCCAGAAAATGGTAAAGAGCCCTTGGAATTGGTGCAATCTGCTGATACTGCTATGTATAAAGCTAAACATAATGGCGGCGGTAAGGTTGTTTTTGCCATTCATGGGTAATTTCATCTCTTAAGTTATTGAACCCTTCTTTTGTTTCACTTCTTTTTTGTTGATATATTTTCCAGTGCGTATTAGAAAAATACTGGAAATACACAGACTGTTTGATCCGTGGTTTAGGATTTACTTTCTTCAAGCGGGTTTCCGTTTTACTATTGAGTCATTGGACGACAAGCGAAACTCAGAGTCCAAACAATACCAGTGTTTAGAATTGGTGTTACTTATGATCATTTAACTATATAGGAAATAATAATGGCGGCTTTTGGTAGCGTGTTTATGCCTAAGATGGCATTGGCAACATTCGAAAATAACAAATGGAGTGAAGCAAGTGTAGTCGCATCGGACAGCATTCAGTTGCATCCGGGGGCACACGTCTTACATTATTCAAGTACTTGCTTTGAAGGTTTGAAAGCATTCCGTCATGCAGATGGCAGTGTGCATGTGTTTCGTATGGACCAAAATATTAAGCGCTTGGCTCAAAGTAGCCGATTATTGTCTCTACCGACGATTGATGAAGCAAAAGTATCAAAAATGATTGTCGATGTTGTCGCTGAGTTTGCCAGTGAAGTGCCTGAGCCACCTGGGTCTTTGTATATTCGTCCGACTCATATCGGTACAGAGGCGGCTGTTGGTAAAGCCGCTGCACCAACTGCCACGTCAATGTTGTATGTGTTGTTGTCTCCAGTAGGGGATTATTTTACTGGCGGTGCGAAAGCCTTGCGTCTTCTATTAGATGAAACGGGTATGCGGTGTGCGCCTCATATGGGTATGGTTAAAAGTGGCGGTAATTACGCCAGTGCGTTAGGGCCAATTACGAAAGCAAAAGAAGAGTTTCAAGCGGATCAAATTTTGTTCTGTCCACATGGTGATGTGC
Organism: uncultured Marinomonas sp.; assembly: GCA_963975045.1. Taxonomy (GTDB): domain Bacteria; phylum Pseudomonadota; class Gammaproteobacteria; order Pseudomonadales; family Marinomonadaceae; genus Marinomonas. Next base: position 1,681 of record CAXBGJ010000324.1, read on the forward strand.
AAGAAACTGGCGCGGCCAATTTTTTGTTAATTGATGGCAATGAAATTATCACCAAAGGCTTGGATACTTCTTTCCTACACGGTGTGACGCGTTCTTCTATTCTAACGCTTGCTGCAGATTTAGGTATGACGGTCACTGAACGTGACTTAACGGTAACTGAATTGCTAGAGCGTGCTGCTAAGCCTGAAGTGGAAGCGGTATTGTCTGGTACAGCGGCGGTATTAACGTCGGTTGGTACTTTCATTCATAATGATAAAGAATACCAAGTGGGTTCTGGGGAACCTGGTCCAATCGCACAAAAATTACGCCAAGCATTGAATGATATTCAATGGGGAAAAACAGAAGACAAGCACAACTGGCTGACAAAAGTCTGCTAAGTAGTTATCCGTAAGAGGGTAAAAAAAGGGCTGAAGTTGAAAACTTCAGCCCTTTTTTGTAGACCAATAATACACAATGCAATCTTGTGTTGGTTATTTAAAGTGCCAATCTTAGCGAAGCGAACATGGCGTTTTGATCATTACCGTTAAATTCTGCGATGTCATAGTTTGCGCCGACGGAGAAGTTTTTTGTTACGTAATAACGTAGTGCTACCGCAAAACTGCTGTCCGTTTCTGTATAAACATCGTCGTATTTGATTTTTCCTTCAATCTCTAAGCGATCCGCTAGCGAACTACGTAGACCGGCAGTAAATCGATAGCCTGATTCATCATTGTTGTTGCCCCAATCTGCTTGAACGAGTTGTAATGAACCGAACAAACTAGACGCTCTTCCCACTGGAGTATAAACACCTGCACCAATAGCGGTCACATCAAGGTTGCCGTATTCTGTTGATTCAGCCGCAATAAAAACACCGTTAGGTAATTCAAATGCACCTGAAAGGGATGAAAAGTCATCAGACGAGGTTGAGTAATCTGGGTCTATTGTCCCAAATCCATAGTCGATATAGGTAAATGTTGCAGCTTGAGCGCTGAACGAGAAGGCGCATGCCGTTGCCGCTAAGCTAGCCAGTAAAATGTTTTTCATCTTCTTCTCCGTTAATTCGATAAATGGAAATGGTCAGCAAATTTCTTGATGAGTATTTGCTTCTTTCTCTCAAGATAGCGGCTTGGATTGTCTAAAGTTTAATGAAACTTGGTAATTATTTTTATTGGAATCCTTATTTATTTTTAACTTGATGATATAAAAGGTATTCTAGAAAAAGTGTCGAGATTAAATGCGTATTCGACTTTGCAAATAAATGAAGAAGGTATTTATGAAAGAGACAATGAGGAAACTCTGTTCGCCACTATTGGGGATGTTTGAGTCTGGTGATGGTGAATTCGAATACAAAAAATCCTATCGGACGATATTGCTTGTATTGGGGGTGTTATGTCTGGTTATCTCATC
>CAXBGJ010000325.1:0-3053 GCA_963975045.1 uncultured Marinomonas sp.
GGTGTTATTTCTCCAAATCAGGTGGAGGAAGCGCTTCGTGAAGACACGATTCTAGTGTCGTTGATGCATGGGAATAATGAGTTGGGCGTATTAACAGATATCGTTACGATTGGTAAATTGACTCGATCTCGTGGTGTATTTTTACATGTTGATGCTGCGCAAACGACGGGTAAGGTCGCGATTGATGTGAATGCAATGAATGTGGATTTAATGTCACTGACCGCACATAAAACCTATGGTCCTAAAGGTATTGGTGCTTTGTATGTGCGCCGCTCCCCTAAAATTAAGTTAGAGGCGCAAATTCATGGTGGTGGTCACGAACGAGGTATGCGTTCAGGTACATTAGCAACACACCAAATCGTTGGAATGGGCGAGGCCTTTCGTTTGGCTGGCGCTTTGATGGTGGTGGATTGTGAAAGAATACAATCTTTGCGTGAGCGTTTGTGGTTGTCTTTGAGTGATATGATCGGTGTGCATTTGAACGGCGATTCAGACCAGCGTGTCGCAGGCGTGATTAATGTCGGTTTTTCAGATGTCGATGGCGAAGTGCTATTGATGTCTCTTAGTGATATTGCGGTGTCTTCTGGCTCAGCTTGTACTTCGGCAAGTTTGGAGCCGTCTTATGTTTTACGAGCCATTGGTTTGGCGGAGGATTTAGCACACAGTTCTTTACGACTTTCTGTAGGACGTTTTACCACCGAGGAAGAGATCGATTTTGTAGCCGAGACGATAAAAAACGCAGTAACTCGTCTAAGATCGTTAGGATAAGCGATAAAACACGCTTTTATTTCCATTGCTATAAATAATGTTCGCTTGAGCATACAATTTTAATGAATTGATGCGTATAATCCACGCGCTGAACTTTTATGTCCCGGGCCATGCAAAGCATCGCCCTTTTAAATTAAATTTGGAGTTATACCATGGCGTTAGAACGCACTCTATCTATCATCAAACCTGATGCTGTTGCTAAAAACGTAATCGGCGAAATCTACACTCGTTTTGAACGTGCTGGTTTTAAAATCGTTGAAGCGAAAATGGTTCAACTAGATGACGTATTGGCTGGCGGTTTTTACGCTGAGCACAAAGAGCGTCCTTTCTACAAAGATTTGGTTGCTTTCATGACGTCTGGTCCTGTTGTTGTTTCTGTTCTTGAAGGTGAAGGCGCTGTTCTTCGTCACCGTGAACTTATGGGTGCTACAAACCCTAAAGAAGCGACTGCTGGCACTCTACGTGCAGATTACGCAACATCTATCGATGCTAATGCTGTTCACGGTTCTGATTCTGTTGAATCTGCAACTCGTGAAATTGCTTACTTTTTCGGTAAGTAATTGACAGCTAGGACCTTTATGTCCGAACTGATTTGTGAAAGCGGGCACTAGCCCGCTTTTTTACAGAGGCTTCTGAAAAGACTTTTCTTTTCAGAGGCTTTTTTCGTTTACACTTAATGCTATACACAGCAAGCGACATTGAATTATGACTGACATCAAAAAAGTAAACCTATTAGGTTTATCACCAGAAAAACTGATTGAGTTCTTTGAATCAATCGGCGAGAAAAAATTTCGTGCTACTCAAGTGATCAAATGGATTCATCAAAAAGGCGCTGAAAGCTTCGAAGAAATGACCGATGTTAGTAAGGCATTGCGAGCGAAGTTAGAAGGGATTTGTGAAATTCGTGGGCCTGAAGTGGTGTCTCAAGAAATTTCTCAAGACGGTACGCGAAAATGGATTATACGTACGGAAGGCGGTAAGAACGACTGTGTTGAAACGGTTTTAATCCCCGATGGCAATCGTGCGACCTTATGTGTCTCGTCACAAGTAGGTTGTTCCTTGGATTGCAGTTTTTGTTCGACCGGAAAACAGGGGTTTAACCGAAATTTAACGCCAGCAGAAATCATCGGCCAAGTGTGGATAGCAATTAAATCCTTTGGTCCTATGGATCCAAATGGACCTCGTCGTGTTACGAATGTTGTCATGATGGGAATGGGCGAGCCGCTGATGAACTTCGAACCTGTTGTTGATGCGATGATTTTAATGATGCACGATCATGCATATGGTCTGTCTAAACGCCGTGTAACACTAAGTACTTCTGGTGTCGTGCCGAAAATATATGAATTAGTGAAGCGCACCGACGTGTCGTTAGCCGTTTCACTGCATGCGCCGAATGATGCACTTCGAAATGAATTGGTTCCTATCAATAAGAAGTACCCAATTGCTGAATTGCTTGAAGCGTGTCAACATTACTTGGCTAACTTGCCCGATAAACGCCACATCACCATTGAATACACTATGATGTCGGGTGTGAACGATAATGAAGAACAAGCGCATGAATTAGCTGAACTGCTGAAAGATTTGGAATGTAAGATTAACTTGATACCTTTCAACCCTTTCCCGAACTCTGGTTACGAAAAACCATCCAATAACCGTACTCGTCGCTTTCAGAAAATTTTAGCAGACGCTGGTTATACGGTCACAGTACGAACCACTCGTGGCGATGATATTGATGCGGCGTGTGGTCAACTAGTGGGTGACTTCCAAGATAAGACACGCCGCAGTCAAAAGTATATTGAATTGCGAGAAGTGAAAAGTTAGTTTGTTTGTTTGACTAAATTATTCTGTGTATGACAAGGATGTCAGTATGCGATTGTGGTTATTGCCTTTTCTGTTGTTATGTTTGTTTAGTACTTCTTGTGCCTATCAGGTTGTAGCGCCTTCCTCGCCTCCCATTTCTGAATCGAAACGGTTGTCGCTTATTCAAGCGCATCTTTTGCTTGGTCAGTGGGTGTTAGCTAAAAAGCAACTAGATAAGGTTGATGTATCGTATCAAGAGCGAGATTACTGGCGATTATTAGGCTTGTATTGGCTAAGTGTTGAGCAATATAGTAAAGCGCTTTTAGTGCATGTGGAAGCATTACAGAACTACCCAGATGATGATTTCATTTGGAATAATTATGGCGTTCTATTAGGGTTTAAAAAACGCTGGAAAGAGGCGTGTAAGGCGTTTCAAAAAGCGGATGAAAAAGGCTTCTCAAAGCGTCAATCTGTGCAAATTAATC
>CAXBGJ010000326.1:0-3043 GCA_963975045.1 uncultured Marinomonas sp.
GCACCAAGCAAAGCGATGGTTTTGCCTTTTTTAAGAAAAGGCGACAAACAGCGTAAACTGTCAGCATCCAGCGCGTTCACGGTTTCGACGATAAGTAACGGATCAAGCTTCTCGACTTGAGCTCGTTTTTCCGTCGCGTCTTCACAGGTGTCTGCTTTTGTCAGGATGACAACCGCATCGGCTTGGGCATCATGGGTAAGTTCTAAATAGCGTTTGATCAGCGCTAGATTGAAATCTTGATTTAATGCACACATTAAAAACACTGTATCGATATTAGAGGCAATGTCTTCGAATGAAGAACTGGACTCTAACAAGCGCAAAAAATTGTGATCAGTGTCGGTAATAACCCAGTCACCCACAACCATGCTCGGCATGTCTGAATCACTTTCTAAAACAAATAAACCGAATTCACTAACAAGCTCGTAGCGACTGCCTTTTTGAGCGCAGATACGTGCAATACGATTAGATTCTAAATCATCCAATGATAACTGTTGTTGGAAATAAGCTTGCCAGCCTAAATCCAATAAAGTAAACGTGGAATCCATTACTATTACCCCAAGCGAAATACGCCATCGTAAATAAGAAGCTATGTGCTTCAATTAATACAGCCGAATAAGTTCTTTTATTCTAGCCAGAAAATTACGTAAATACCGATAGGTTATAAACCATTTATATCGATATTACTCTTGAACCCGAGTATTACGAGATTAGCACAGTGTGAATGCACTACAAACAGAAATATAACGCTTATATAAAGCATTTTTTAAACATATTTATATGAATACATTTAACACTAAATCAGCATTAAACTATTTTAGTTGAATACTTATTAGGCACTTGTTGAGTAATACAGTGAATGTTTCCTCCGCCTAATAATATATTTCTGGTCGCTACACCGACGACATTATGATTTGGAAACGCCATTTGCAATACATGCTTAGCCTGATCGTCTGTTCTTTCATCCAGTAACGGAAACACAACGCGATTATTACTGATTAAAAAGTTGGCGTAAGAGGCCGCAAGACGCTCACCAACGTGGCGATTCATATAAGGGCTTTCCGCTAAATTTTTTGCTTCTTCTTCCGAAACAAAAAGTGGGCCAGGCATTGGCAACTTGATAACGTCCAACATTCGACCTTTCGCATCGCTTGTTTTGCTTAATACGTTGAACGCATCTTGGCTGATGGCGTATTGAGGATCGCTTGGATCGTCACAATACGTCAGCGCTACCACACCCGGTCGAATCACATGCATGATGTTGTCGATATGGCCATTGGTTTCATCGTTATAAAGACCTTGTTTTAGCCATATGATTTTTTCAACGTTTAAATACACCTTTAAAAAATCTTCAATGTCTTCTTTGCTTAACTCAGGGTTACGGCTCGGATGAAGTAAGCATTCTTCGGTCGTAAATAAAGTACCTTCGCCATCCACGTGAATGGAGCCGCCTTCTAAAATGAAAGGGGCTTTATAGACAAAATCTCCTGTTACCGCGGACATTTTTTCGGCGACGGCATTATCTTGTTCCCAAGAATCATATAACCCATCGAGGTCGCCACCCCATGCATTAAATTGCCAACTGTTCGCACGGCGCTCGCCTTTGTCGTTTACGACGTAGGTTGCCCCTATGTCACGCATCCAGCAGTCATCTGAAGGAATTTCAAGAATGCGGATTTGGCTTGGTAGTGCAAGACGAGCTTGCTCGTAGTGTTGAGCATCGACAATAAAGGTCACGTCGGTCGCTTGGGCAATGGCCGTAGCGACAGCGACAAATTCTGCTTGAGCGTGCTTGCCCTTCTCTCTCCAGTTGTCTTCGCGAGTTGGCCACGACATCCAGACTTGCTCTTGCTGTTCGTGTTCCGCAGGCATGCGAAAGCCATCTAGTTTTGGTGAGGTGTACAGTGCAGTGCTCATAACAGTCCTTAATCGTGGCTTTCATACAAGGCAAAGGTTTTGCGCCAATTCTAGGGTAGAGGCGAAAACATTCAAGGATATTTTTGTCTATTTCGGTGTGTTTACACCGTTTAGGCCACATTTTTTGCGTCTTTACAATTACTCGACGGAAACGCTTACCGAGCGGTTTTGTAAAAAATACCTATGGGTAGGGTGATCGCTTCCATGATGCGTTAGGAGATTTAATTTAATATTGTTTAATATCAGTATGTTATGAAGATTTTTTGAACTTGGCACGGGCTTCGCAATACTCTAAAGGAAATCAACAACAAGTACAGAAGGTCTTTGGTTCTGGTTGTTGAATTGATCAGTTGGGAAAGCAGGCGTTAAACGTCAAAACAGTTCCCAAAATATTAAAACTAAATGGAGGTTACCATTATGAACATTAAACGCACCCTATTAAACACGGCTTTGGTACTGGTTACAGCGGCTACATTGGCAGCATGCAGTCAAGATTCTGAAGACAAGGTAGAAGACGCCATGTCCAGTGCTGGTGATACCGTTGAGCAAACTATGGACGATGCTGGAGATGCTTTGAATAGCGCTGGTAACTCAATGGAAGACACCATGACGGACGCAGGTAATGCTGTAGAAGATACTTGTGAAGACATTAAAGAAGGCACGAACGCGGAAGACACTGATTGTTAATATCTGTCATCGACAGCAAAAGGGGCTGGTAATACCGGCCCCTTTGCTAGTTTGACTAGGTTGTTTTGAGCGTAAGTAAAACCTATTACAAAAAATCCGTATTTTCGTATTTATCGAGTTTGTTGTAGAGCGTTTTGATGCTAATACCAAGTTGATTGGCGGTGTCTGTTCTATTGCCATCATTTTTTTTGAGTGTTTTTAATATTGCGATTTTTTCTATGTCGTCTAGGCGCATGCCAATAGGAATCCCTGCTGATTTATCTGTCTCGATTTGGTCATTTAAATCATTGGTAACGAGGTGTTCCGGATAAATAACATGATCCGCCAGAATATAGGCTCGTTCAATTGCATGTTTTAGCTCTCGTACGTTACCAGGCCAATTGTACAGGCTGATTTTTTCTAGGCTTTGTGCAGAAAGTTGTTTGTGTTGGCCATCTTGGTT
>CAXBGJ010000327.1:0-3037 GCA_963975045.1 uncultured Marinomonas sp.
CAACGTGTTTTGAGCAGTCAATCGCGCTCAGTGTTTCCCAAATAGATTTAGTCATGTTGATTCTCCAGAGATAATGCAGTTAATGACTCTGCCTGAGCGTACTGCTGACCAAACATCTCATCAAGATTGTTAATAGCACCGTCTAGCGTGTTGCTTTCCGACACAATAGGGCGCAGCGGCCCCTGTTCAAAACACACCCAGCTTCCATCCTTATTGTTATGGGTAATCACGTTCATTCTCCATATCGTCTACATAAGCTAATGCTTCGTCCAAAACTTCTTGACCATTCTCTTTTACATGATTCTCACACGCTTGTTTAAGCAGCCTAATCACCAAACATCCGATACGCGCTTGACTCAGCGTGATCGAATTGGATAAAGTCATTGCCCAGCCGTCAACCACATTGGCTTTTAACATTTCAATGTTTTCCAATGCCCTATTAAAGTCCTCAAACAACTTATTTTCTTGCTCACTAGTAGCATCGCACATTGCATCTATCCAAATCCGCGACAACACTTTCCTGCTGAACATGGCTTTTAAGAACAAGGCATCGCTCATTTCTTGCAGATCAATGTCGTCTTTTTTAAGACCATCGGCATACAACAAATCAGCTAACTCTTTAGCATCAAGCATTTTACTCTCCTCTCACTAGGTTTTGCCCAGCTTTCAATAAAAGCTGTTCGATTATCTCGCTATTGGTTGCCCTATTTGTTTTCCTGATTCGGTCTAGCACTGCAATAGACTCTGCTGACAACTTAAACTGACGCAATGATTTGCTAGTAATTTGTTTTTCTTCAAAAGGATTATCCATCATCTTGCACTCTTTATGTTAATCGAGATTGCATCTTAAAGCATGATAATAACGATTGCAATACTTAATTAACATGATTATGATAAACATCCGTAAGCATAAAAGCTTGCGGGGGGTAAGACTTTAAAACCGTGAAGTTAGACTAAAAACAGGAGAAATAGATATGGCAGAGATCAGTGAAATGGAACGCAAGATGAAAAAAGCAATGAAAAAGGCAGAGGAGCCAAAATTTATTATGCGTGTGGATGACGTTCAAAAAGCCAGATTGGTCACACTTGCGAAGGCACATCACCTGGATATGACTGCATATATTCAGAAATTGCTCAAAAAAGCATGGGACGAATATCTAATTGTTAATAAGGAGGATAAAAAGTAATGATTAACCGTAATCGTGATACTGCTTTTGCTAAAAAGGTCGAGGAGGATGTGGCTTGGTTTATTGGATATAACCTCGGCAGGACAGCAATTAACATGCCTGATGAATACTCACCTTTTGATTTTATTTTAAGCAAACAAGTTAGCGGTCTGCACGTTGCCACGGGCATTGCAGAGTTCAGGCATAGGCCAAGTACGCTAATTGACGACTATGATACTTTTACTATCAATAAAATTAAGATTGACAAGCTACGAGACTGGGGAAGGGAAATGAAAATACCCGCATTTTTGATGGTGTTGTGGAAAGACACAGGTGTTATGTGGTGCAAGGTTCGCAAGGATTATGAAGTTGTTGAACAGAAACGCAAGGTGCAGGAAAGGGAAAACGACAGAGCAGAGCAGCTATATGAGATACCTATTTCAAACTTTAAACTTCTGATGGAGTACACGCCAAGACTCGGTACTCGCCCTATACTACTGACAACAATAAAATAATATAACAGCGATAAAAAAGCCCCTCACGGGGCTTAGTGCCATTTCTCTTGACAAGATCAAGAGATTTGACGATATTGGAGTCTCTGACAACCCAATGGATAGATACTACCATGAAACATCCTCCGCGCAACATTGCGATTGATTGGCTAAATACGCTTTGGTCAACTGATCTGCCTTCTAATGCAAAATTAGTGGCTTGCAACCTCCGCAGATACATGAATTCTAAGAATGATATGGCTTGGCCTAGTGTTGGCAGGATTGCGGGTGAATGCAGTTTGTCCGAAAGTAGTGCTAGACGGGCGGTGCAGCTACTTTGCAGCGAAGGATGGCTCATGGAAAACGGCATATCAAATGTTGAAACCAAAATCTATCAGGCATCTTTTCCAGAGGGGGTGTCACAGGTACAGGGGGTGTCACACAGACCGTCAGGGGGTGTCACAGGTACACCCGAATTAAACAATAGAATTAAACAAGATATTATATATAAGAATTTTAAGCCTCCAACGCCTAATGAAGTCCAAGAATACTCAGATACCATTGACGCTGAAAGATTCTGTGATTTCTATGAATCAAAAGGATGGTTAGTAGGGAAAAACAAAATGAAATGCTGGAAGTCAGCGGTTAGAAATTGGGAGCGCAATAGCAAAAAATCTGATAAAACTGGGACTACTAGGGCTACATCAATCGAGCATGATTTAACCGATAAAACTTGGGCAGGATTGTAAGAAAAAAGGAAAAAATAAGCATGGATCGCAGAGAAAAAAGAATTGCTAAAATTTTGGAATCAGAATGCTGTCAGTCAAAAAGTCCATTTTCAGCGGCAACGGCTAGCAGCTTAATTGGCATTAACGCATCAGATACAAATGGGCTGTTACGCGATATGTGCGAGCGCAACTTGTTAACCAAAATCGAGAATAATTCTCAGCAGGGAACAGTGACCCGATATATCTACAAAACGCCAGCTAAAAAATGGTTAAGCAAAAAATGGTAAATAAATGGCCTAGGCACTATGCGGCCCAGATATTGGCCTTAAAAGGTCGCAAGAACGTCAGGGAGCGCACTAGCGCGATTTTAAAGTCTGCCCCATCACATTGGGAAGGGTTAATTAAAACGCATGTACGGATAAACTGGGAGCGCGTATGACTAGTTCACAAAGGGGTGCATTACATTTATGGTTCGATACAGTGTCGGATTTATTAAACGAATCAGGTGTAGACCAAGCGGTTGCGCTGACAAAATTGAGTGAACGGGAAGCAATAACTTTCAATTGGACAGGGGCAGGATTTAAAGAAAATGTTTTCAAACCCTGTTTGATGGCGGTTTCAGCGGTGAATTCTACTGAAAATATGGATAATA
>CAXBGJ010000328.1:0-3005 GCA_963975045.1 uncultured Marinomonas sp.
CATCGAATACTGTGTTTAACCACACATTAGAAGACATTACTAAGATTGCTAAGTCCTATGGTTGCCTAGTGGTGGTGGATGCGGTGTGTACACTCAGCACCATGCCGCTAAAAATGGACGAATGGCAGGTAGATGTTGTGATTACTGGTGGACAAAAAGGTTTGTCGTCCATTCCTGGTGTCTCGCTTTTAGTGTTTTCAAATGAAGCATGGGCTGCGGTAAAAAATCGTACTCAGCCAACCGCGCAATGGTGTTTCGATGCGCAATTGGCAGAAAATTTTTGGCACAAAGATGGCTATCATTATACCGCGCCAGTATCTGGCATCATGGCATTGCATGAAGCACTCAAACTGGTATGCGATGAAACGCTGGAAAATCGTTTTGCTCGTCATTTTCGTTGTTCAAAAGCGCTTCAATCCGGTATTGAAGGTATGGGGTTGGAATTATTTATACCCCCAGCTTCTCGTTTGAATTCCGTTGTGGGTATTAATATTCCCAATGGGCTAACGGCAGGGCAAATTTGTCGACATATTTCGGATGTCTATCGTGTTGAGATCGCAGGATCATTTGGTCAGCCGATTGTTCGTATTGGACAAATGGGTGAACAATGCCGCGAACACAACTTGTTCCGTACCTTGCATGCGTTTGGTAGCACCATGCGCGATCTTGGGGTGAGAGTGGATCAACCTAATGGCATGGCGGAAATGGAATCTTACTTGCAGCGCGTACCTCGTACGCTTTATCAAGTGGCCTAACGACATGTTAGCGAGTTAGATTCTGCTAATGTTAAAAAAATAATTATACGCCCTTGGTTTCATTGGAAGCCAAGGGCGTTTTTTTATTTTTTAAAGTTAGGCGCGGCATTAAACTCGCAAACAGGGCGCCCGCGGTGATAAGTAGGCAAGCGATGATCTGAGTCGTGGTAAGTTGCGTGTCAGTAAAGAGGCCAAGCCAAGCGGTAGAAAGCGCAGGGGCGGTATAAGACAGTACGCCCAGCAGTGATAAGTTGCCTTTCTTGACGCCTCTGTCCCAACAGAAAAACGCTACGCCCACAGGGCCAAGCCCCAAGCCTAAAATCGCCATCCACGTGGTTATTGGAAAAGACCAATGGGGGTCTTCAAGTGACAAGTGCGACATGCCTGCTAATAGCGTGGTTATTAGGCAATACCAAAGGACGGCGCTAGAAGGAACGGTTTGAAAGCGACGGTTTGCGACGGAATAACTTGACCAAATCAATGCACAGGAAAACGCCGCTGCGTATCCAGTCCAATGAAAATGAGTATTGTCTAGGTTGATCGCTTGTCCTTTGGATCGCAGCATGATGCCAGTGCCTGCAAACGCGATAATCGCTCCGACCAAATGTGTCCATGATAGTGAGTTGCCTTTTGTCATTCCCGCCATTAATACGATAAGTAAGGGCCAAAGGTAGGCGATTAAGCCTGCTTCAACGGGTGGCGCATGCTGAAACGCATAAAAATAGAAAAAGTGATAAAAATAAAACCCTAACCCGCCCATGATCATGGCGCTCTTTGGTGTTTGTTGCCAAGATGTTTTCAATTCATTTTTTACAAAATACACCAACAAAAACAGTAGGCTTGCCACTCCAAAGGTCAGAGTGAGCAGCAACATTGGTGGTACCAGCTTGGCTTGCGTGGTGAAAAGGGCGAGGGTGCTCCAGAGCAAAATGGCGATGCTCCCAATAAGAGTGGCTTGCAGATTGTTTGTTGTCATCTTGTTGTTTCCTAAAACCTGTCCTAATCTGATGAGTTAGTAGATTACCTTGTCAGTGTGGGAGAAACATTGTCAAAAAATAGTGACTTTGTTTGTCAGAAAACAGTGGTTTTATTTACCAACATTCAGCGGTTGATTGGTTAAAAATATATTTTTTATCATAATTAAGTAAGAAAGTTTGATGAGTGACAGGGTAGTGACAGGTTTGAAGGGTAAGGTTTGATGATTCAAGTTAACTGAAAACATTATTTTAGAGCTTGATTGGCTAACAACAAAAAAAATAACAAGCAGGAGATCACTATGCTTAATACCATTTCTTTAAAGTCTGTTCTTATTTGTGGTGCCGCGGCACTTACTATCGCTGGACAGGCTTACGCCTATGAACCAGCTCGAAGTGCAGAATGTATTGCACCAGCTAACCCAGGTGGTGGATGGGACTTTACTTGCCGTAGCGTTGGTAAAGTATTAGTCGACGAAGGTTACTTTAAAGGTAATGTTCAGACAGTTAACATGTCTGGCGCTGGTGGTGGTGTTGCTTTTGCCCACACAATCAGTAAACGAGACACAGACGATAATTTAATTGTTGCCGCTAGTACAGCGACAACGACTCGCCTTGCTCAAGGCCAATTCCCAGGTATGAATTCAGACCAAGTTAAGTGGGTTGGTACATTGGGCGCTGACTACGGCATCATTGCGGTAGGCAAAGATTCAAAATATACCTCTCTTAATCAAATTCTTGATGCCCTTAAGAAAGACCCAGGTGCGGTTAAATTCGCCGGTGGTAGTGCTTCTGGTGGTTGGGATCATTTGAAAGTATTGATGACAGCACAAAAAGCAAACGTTGAGAAATTGCCAAAAATTCGTTACTTGGCATTTAGCGGTGGCTCAGAAGCTTTGGTTCAAGTTGTTGGTGGTCACATAGATGCGTTCACTGGCGATATTTCTGAAGTTAAAGGTTTCATGGAATCTGGTGACTTACGTGTTTTAGCCGTTCTTTCAGAAGAGCGTCTACCTGCACCGTTTGACTCTATCCCAACAGCAATGGAGCAGGGTATTGATTCTGTTGCACCAAACTGGCGTGGATTTTACGTACCTGGTAACGCGAGCGCAGAATCTTACGATTGGTGGGTAGATACCATGAATGAGCTATACACAACGCAAGAATGGAAAGACATCATGACTAAAAACGGTTTGATGCCATTCCACAAATCTGGTGCTGATTTTACGCAATTCGTAAAAAATCAAACACTTGATATTAAAATCTTATCTCAGGA
>CAXBGJ010000329.1:0-2997 GCA_963975045.1 uncultured Marinomonas sp.
CTTGTTTGAATTGAGAATCCACATCATCTAAGTAAATTCCAGAACCGATGATCCAGCCCCAAGGCTTAAAACCTTGTACGTAGGAAATTTTCTCTACAGGTTGCTTACTGTCGGGTTTTGGCCATAGGTAGTCAACGAATCCAGCGTTGTTTGCCTTAACGACTTTAACGAATTCTGAAAAGAGCTTTTTGCCATTTGGATCTTCTAGATTGATAAGATCTTTTCCATCTAATGCTGGGTTGACTGAGTGCATTACCATGATGGCATTGTAATCATTAATCCAGAAATATTCTGACTCTGCATATCGAATATCTTTAATGGTTTCCATTGCATGTCGTTGAGCGTCGGCTTTCGTAAGCTCGCCAGATTGTTGAAGTTTGTAATAGTGGTTCAAAACACCCGTTGCTGTTTCAACAACATGCTTTGTTTGAGAGTATTTTTCATCAAGCAGCGATTGTTTATTGACCGTTAGTGTTAAATAAACCACTAAGAGAAGCCCTAAAGAAAAGAAGAAAACTAAGCTGGTTAAGCGTAGGTTGATGGGGATTTTTCGAAGCGTATTTATCATTATTTTGTCCTCGATAGGTATGTTTGGTTTTATTTTTATAATATCTAAGGGAGGTTGAAAGCGGTTACTCCTGTTTTAGTCACCATACTTTTTGAGACGCTGAGAATATGTCTGTTTGATGATTTTCCTTTCTTTAAATTGCGTTCATATACGGCTGGTTTTCCGTATTTAATTTACACCCTTTCATTCATATAAGCACAATGCTAAGACTCTGTCATTTCTATGTAATCTTTTGCCTATAAATTGATGATTAACTTCCTTTTGCAGGGGGGGCATTTTTGGTCACCCGCTTTGTTGGACTAGTCGCCAATTGGGACAAATATATTTATATAATAGGGCAATATTATGAAAATTGAACAAAAGCACAATGTAAGTTTTGATGAATTAGATGAAATTGCGCGACCTGCGCCACGCGTCGTAGAGTTCGAAGAAGTGGCTAATAAAATGGTTTCTCGCCGTGGTTTTTTGGGCAGTGGCGTGGCCGTTGGTGCTGGCGCATTCGTGATGGGGTCCACCGCATTATCAGCCGGTAAAACATTGGCGGCTGGTACAGACGAGTCCCGTCTTGCGTTTAAGATGGTCAAGGCAAATGGTCTTGACACTATTACGGTGCCCGAAGGCTATAAGTGGGAAGTGGTTGTTTCTTGGGGTGATCCCTTATTTAGTAATGCCCCAGCGTTAGATACCGCTACGGGTGGTACCGGTGCTTCTCAAGAGCTGGCTTTTGGTGATCATAACGATGGCATGGCTCTTTTCTCAAAAGATGGCAGGCAGATCATCGCTATAAACAACGAATACACCGAAGGAAAAACACTGCATGCGAATCGGGCTGATGGTATGCCTGCAACAGCAGACGATGTTCGTAAAAACAAAGCGGCGCACGGTGTTTCTATTGTGGAAGTTGCTCAACGTGGTGGCAACTGGGGGATTGTTCAAGATTCCTTATATAATCGCCGCATTACCGCGGACACAGAAATGGACATTACCGGCCCTGCTCGAGGCCATAAATGGATGCAGACATCAGAAGATCCTAAAGGCTTGGTTGCCAAAGGTACTTGGAATAACTGTGGTAATGGACAAACGCCATGGGGCACTTATCTTACTTGTGAAGAAAACTTCAACGGCTATTTTACTGCCAATGATAAGAACTACAAAATGCCTGAAGCGTTTAAACGTTACGGACTTAGCACAGAAGGGCGCTACAACTGGGCGATGAGTGATGCGCGTTTTGATTTAATCAAAGAGCCCAATGAGCCAAACCGTTTTGGTTACGTGGTTGAGATCGATCCGTTAGACCCAACATCTCGTCCCAAAAAACGCACTGCGCTGGGTCGCTTTAAGCACGAGAATGCAGAATTGACCATCGCTTCAAATGGCCATGTTGTGGTCTATCTTGGCGATGACGAACGTGGCGAGTTTTTGTATCGTTTTGTGTCTAAACATAAGTATTTAGCGGGCGGTAATAATCGTGATTTGCTGGAAGAAGGGACTTTGTATGTTGCTAAATTTCACGATAACAATCGTGGCGAATGGCTCGCTTTAACACCAAAAACAACAGGGATGACAGACGCCGAAATTTCCATTCATACTCGTATGGCCGCTTCTAAAGTGGGGGCGACAACGATGGATCGTCCTGAATGGGTGGCAGCAAACCCAAATAAAGTGGAAATTTTCTGTGCTTTGACGAACAATAAAAATCGTGGTGTAAAACCAAATGCGGGTGGCGATGCGACTCCCCCAAGTGGTCCTAACCCTCGCGTGGAAAATAATTTTGGACAGATCGTTCGTTGGGTTCCTATGAACGAAGACCATACCAGCAGTGAATTTACATGGAATTTGTTTGTTCTAGCGGGCAACCCAGCGGTTTATGACGATGCGAATGGAGGCTCTCAAAACATCAACCAAGATAATATGTTTAATTCGCCTGATGGCCTGAAATTCGATTCCAAAGGGTTGCTGTGGATTCAAACGGACGGTAATTACTCCAATGCCAAAGGTTTCCAAGGCCAAGGAAATAACCAAATGTTAGTTGGCGACCCAGAAACCGGTGAGATTCGCCGTTTCTTAGTAGGGCCAAAAGAATGCGAAGTGACAGGGATTGCTTGGAACACGGAACGAACCACCATGTTTATTAGTATTCAACACCCTGGCGAGAAAGGAAATTCTCATTGGCCTGACGGTGGTCAGTCTGTTCCTCGCTCTAGTGTCGTTGCTATTTCTCGTGAAGATGGCGCAGTAATAGGCTAAGTATTTTCGCTGACGAAAAAAACCAGTATGAATATCATACTGGTTTTTTTTGATCGGTGTTTTTTGCAAAATGCTTCGCTGTCTGAGTCGGCTATTTTTATTTCTAATCGTATTAAGTACCATGATCTATGTCATTAAGTGTATAAAGTTTACTTATGACATCCTTGCTTCATTATTGATAA
>CAXBGJ010000330.1:0-2993 GCA_963975045.1 uncultured Marinomonas sp.
GAGATAAAAACCTACTATTTGAGGTGAGTGCCGAATGTGAATTCGTGTACCCATTTAAAAACCGCATAGATTATGCAAATTACAAGAAACGATCGAGTTTCACGGCAAGTGTCCTTTTATTTTCAATCATTGCCCATAAGAATGTAACTCAACGATATCATCAAGGTCATTATTTATGAAAGAGTCATTAGATATTCAATTTGTTTCCGACATTATGTGCCCTTGGTGCGTCGTCGGTCTTGGCAATCTCAATAAAGCATTAGACGAACTAAAAGACACCGTTAGTGCAGACATCACCTTCCAGCCATTTGAACTCAATCCAGAAATGCGCCCAGAAGGGCAGAATTTTAGCGAGCACATCACAGAAAAATACGGCATTACCAAAGCGCAATCAGATGAAAATAGAGCCATGATTCAAGCCCGTGGCAAAGAAGTCGGCTTTGATTTCAACTTCACATCGGAAAGCCGTATGCGCAATTCGTTCGACGCGCATCGCTTATTACATTGGGCAAATTTAGAAGGCAAACAAGCTGAACTTAAAATGGCGCTATTTAAAGCACATTTTACGCACAACCAAGATGTTAGCGATTACAGTACCTTGGCAAATTTGGCGGCCAGCGTGAATCTTGATCCCGCGGCGGCCAAAGGCATTTTAGAAAATGGCCATTTTACCGAAGAAGTGCGTAAGCTAGAACAACAATGGCAACAGCATGGCATCTCGTCGGTTCCCACTGTGATTATTAACAACAAGTACGCGATTTCTGGCGGCCAACCCGCTGATACGTTTAAGAAAGCAATCGAAGACATCCTGCTGGAGGCAAAAACTAGCTAGCGCGCTTTCCTAGCAGATTTTTTCTTATACGGCTCAGCGCCACAGGCGTGATACCGATATAGGACGCAATCTGCTGTTGGGGAATACTGTCTTTTAGCTCGGGATAATCCACACAGAAATCCAAATAGCGTCGCTCTGCGGAGTGTTTTACAAAGGCGCCTTCTCGTTCTTCTTTGAAAATGAAAATACTTTCTAGAAAATGGACATAACACTCTAGAAAGTATTTATCCTGACGCATTTGCTCATAAAAAGCCCGCCACGGATAAGATAAAATCATGCAATCTTTTAACGCTTGTATACCGAATAACGCTTTCGCTCCCGTCACCATCGCCTTCGTCGAGCCAATTATCCTTGATCCTTTTACAAACGTTTGTGTGAATTCCTTACCTTGATCCGAGACACTCACATAACGCACTAACCCTGTGTGTAGAAAATACAGTCGGTTCGCGGTGTCTCCTTGTTGAAAAAGATAGTCACCTTTACAAACAAGGTGCATCTCTAACGGTAATGTCAGTCGTTGCCAATCAATGTCATAGCCCAATTCATTAAAGTAGGCTCGAAAGCTATTTTGCAGTTGAATTCGATCCATGTGCGATTTTCACCTTGCTTAAATTGCCATCAATAAGAAACAGTGCAACACCTAAAAAGACAATACCGGAAGCAAAGGGCCAATCTACCAAATTTGATAAACGCGATTGTGACAACGCGGTAAAGAGTGCAACCCAAACGGGAATAGTATAAGAGAATGCGAGTAAACGACTCGCCCCTACCGTCATTACTATGCGCTGTTGAAGCACAAAGGTGAACAGAGTTGTAAAAATGGTTAAATAAAGTCCGTAAGCCCAAAACCCACTAGCATGCCATTTCACATCACCAAGATCTCCCCAAATCAACGATATGGGCAGTAACCAAAGTGTGCCAAACAGCATGATCATAAAAGCACCGGATAACGCCCCTAAAGAACGTCCCCATTTCTGCACAGACACCACATGTAAAGCAAGTAACATACAGGCACCAAGAAATAGATAATCACCAGAATGCCATTGCCAACTCCCCTGACGCTGTGCTGATAACAAAACGATCACAGCCCCGATGAAACCCAGAACAAACCCCACAACCCGCCATAATGGCGCGGCTTCTTTCAGCCAAACCCTTGCAATAAAAACCCCCATCAAAGGCACTAACGTATAAAGCACAGACGTATTTAATGGCGTGGTCGATTGCAATGCCACAAATAGACCAATAAAAAAGCCCACCAACGCACCACTAATCAACACATAATGAAAAAGCCGCTGCCGCGAAGAAAAGAGCGCTTGAAACTGCTCCGCTTTACTCAACCCTGCACGCTGCCAACTAAATAGAAGCACCGGAAACAAAATCAACATCGCCAGCAAAAAACGAAAGGCAGATGTGGCAATTGGGCTCGCAAACGCCACCATAAAACCAGATACGACAAAAGATGATGCCATCAGCCAAGCCCAAAACAACAAACTAAAGAGTGAACTCATGACGTCACCTTCACTTTATTTTCCGTCAACATAGGCGCCAAAAAACGAATAAAAAGATGTTCGAGCACGGCTGGCTCAAGGCTGATATTAAATTCCGAACTCAAGATACGGCCAAGTAATTCTGGACTTTCAACCAATTGTTTTCGCTCACCTTGCTGATCTCTAATAATAAACTCCGCATTCACCAAAGCAATCGTCTGGTCCGCCTTTTTCAACGTCAGCATTAGATTCTTTAAAAAAACGGCCTGCGGATTTTTATGGGAATAAAAATGCCCTAATTCACAATCTGCGTCCGTATAAGTCGCGCCATCAAAACGATAAAGAGTGAAATAGTCATCACCCTTTAACACCTGCAAGTCGAACTCACCCTTTCCATTAGCGAACAGACGATAACGATCTAAACCCACTATTTGCGGCGTATTTACATATAACTGTAATGGTGCAATAGGCCCATTTCCACCAAAGCCTGTATCTACCAAATAGCTCAACCCCTCTATCGTCAACAAAGTCACCCTGTGGGTTCTGCCTACTTCTCTGTCAACGTTATTATTCAACACCCTAGCCAACTTAAGCTGCACGTCATAACCGAGAGCGTTTAATAGCTCAAACGTCAGCTTATTATGTTCAAAACAATATCCCCCTAAACCACGCGT
>CAXBGJ010000331.1:0-2983 GCA_963975045.1 uncultured Marinomonas sp.
CTTGCTTTTGAGACCAGCGAGGATGATCCACATTAGGATTCACATTAGCGTAAAAGCCATATTCACTGGGGGCCAATAAACTCCACGTTGTTTCAGGCATCGTCTCAACAAAACGAATTTTCACAATAGATTTAATACTTTTAAATCCGTATTTCCATGGTAAAACAAGTCTTACAGGTGCCCCATTCTGATTAGGCAATATGCTCCCATACATTCCAACAGCAAGCATAGCTAGCGGATTCATCGCTTCATCGATACGCAAGCCTTCACGATAAGGCCAATCTAACCCATTACCTCGCTGTCCAGGCATTTGCTTAGGATCGTATAAAGTTTCAAAATAGACATACTTTGCTTTAGATGTTGGTTCAAAGCGCTTCAAAACACTCGCCAATGAAACGCCAACCCAAGGAATAACCATGGACCAAGCTTCCACACAACGAAGACGATAAATGCGCTCCTCCAGTAACGACTCTTTAATAATATCATCCAGATCAAAAACGCCTGTTTTTCCAGCTTCACCTTCTACAGAAATAGTCCAAGGCCTTGTTTGGAGCTGAGATGATTTCTCTTTAGGATCATTTTTACCATAGCCAAATTCATAGAAGTTATTGTAAGAGGTCGCAACATCATACGGCGAAACCTTGTCGCTTCGACCATAAGCTGTTTCTACTACATTTTGAAATGAGGGTTTGAGCGAAGATGGAGGAGATAAAGGATTCCCCTCTTGCAAAGCGGCAGCGACATGACCTATACCACCAATGCCTAAAGCAACACCACTGGTAACTTTCATAAATTGACGACGATTTAAGTAAACAGACTCATCTGTAATTTGAGATTCTGAGCAGCCTGAAGCTTTTTTGTTACGAATAAGCATGTGCGTGTCCCCTCTTAATATTATAGATATTGACAGAGGATCACGCGGCTAGTTCAAAATAGTTATGGATAAGATCAATAAATCATTATTTTTACACAGACTAACGCAATCGCTTAAAAACGATTCCAAACGGTCCCCATAAACCATAAAGGCAAAAAGCACTCATCAGTACTAATGCAGGTTCAAGTGCAACAAACACTAGAACAAGCACTGCGATCAAGAACACAACAAAAGGAACGCGTCCTTTCACATTAAGATCTTTAAAGCTGCGATATTTTACATTACTAACCATCAACAAACCGACAATGGGAACCAACAATGCCATAAGAGTCGCTAAACTCTCTCCGGAAACACCCTTGTCATTAGCAGCCCAAATAACCCCCGCCACAATAGCGGCAGCCGCTGGACTGGGTAGACCAGTGAAATAACGTTTTTCTTCTACCGCAAGCATCGTATTAAAGCGAGCAAGTCGAAGCGCAGCACCAACAGCATAAACAAAAGCGGCAATCCACCCCGCTTTACCAAGTGGCGCTAAAGACCAAGTAAAAACAACTAGAGCTGGAGCGATACCAAAAGACACCATATCAGCAAGGGAGTCATACTCAGCGCCAAACGCGCTTTGAGTCCTCGTCATGCGAGCTACACGACCATCCAAACCATCAAGAACCATCGAGATAAAAATAGCGACAGCAGCGTGTGTAAAATCACCATTCATAGCCGCTATAATAGAATAAAAACCAGAAAACAATGCGGCAGTCGTAAATAAATTCGGCAATAAATACACCCCTTTATGGGGTTGCTTTTTATCATCACTAACATCAACATCTTCAACCGGCGTTTTTTTCACATCATCTATAGACATATCAAAAACCTTTATATACTCGCGAATTGTTTATACAAGCTTAGCAAAAGAGCGCTTAGCCGCTGCTATCGTAAAATCAATATCCTCTTCTGAGTGTGCCTGGGATATAAACCCAGCTTCAAAAGCAGCCGGAGCAAAATACACACCCTCTTCAAGCATATAATGAAAAAATGCCTTGAAATGCTCTAAATTACAACGCTGTACGTCTGAAAAACCCTGTACCGATTCAGCTTCAGTGAAGAAAAAACCAAACATTCCTCCAACGCTCACCACACAAAAAGGCA
Organism: uncultured Marinomonas sp.; assembly: GCA_963975045.1. Taxonomy (GTDB): domain Bacteria; phylum Pseudomonadota; class Gammaproteobacteria; order Pseudomonadales; family Marinomonadaceae; genus Marinomonas. The sequence continues at coordinate 2,021 of CAXBGJ010000331.1, forward strand.
CCCCCACATCGTCTGCTGCTTTTTTCAATCCAGCAACAAGACGGGCCGCTTTAGCGCCTAATGTTTGATGAAAACCCACTTCGCTAATTTTATTTAGAACCGCCAAACCGGCGACCATCGCAACAGGATTACCAGACAAAGTACCCGCCTGATAGACCGGCCCTAATGGTGAGATACACTCCATAATTGCTCGCTTTCCACCAAAAGCACCAACGGGCATTCCAGCGCCTATCACCTTACCCAGCGTTGTTAAATCAGGAACAATATCAAAATACTCCTGAGCGCCTCCTAAAGCGACACGAAAACCAGTCATCACTTCATCAAAAATCAAAACGGAGCCAGACTTATCACACACTTGACGCAAGGTTTGTAAAAAGCCGTCTACTGGCAAAATACAATTCATGTTGCCAGCAACAGGCTCCACGATAATGCAGGCTATTTGATCGCCTATTTCAGCAAAACACTGTTTCACCTCTTCAATATCATTGTATTGCAACGTAATCGTATGCTTAGCTAAGTCCGCTGGCACACCAGGGGAGCTAGGTATGCCCAGTGTCAAAGCGCCAGACCCTGCTTTAACCAGCAATGAATCCGAATGCCCATGATAACAGCCTTCAAATTTGACGATTTTATCACGCCCCGTATAGCCTCGAGCCAAACGAATTGCACTCATAGTGGCCTCAGTACCTGAGTTCACCATACGTACCATATCCATAGAAGGTACAAGCTCACAGACTTTCTCAGCCATCGTAATTTCAACTTCAGTAGGCGCACCAAAGCTCAAACCGTAATCAAGTTGCGCTCTAACTGCGTCCAATACATCTGGGTGAGAATGACCCAGTATCATCGGCCCCCAAGAACCCACGTAATCCACATAGCGTTTTTTGTCTTCATCATAAACATAGGCGCCTTCGCCTCGCTGAAAAAAGATAGGCGTTCCACCCACACCATTGAATGCTCGTA
>CAXBGJ010000332.1:0-2963 GCA_963975045.1 uncultured Marinomonas sp.
TCCCGTCGTGCAGCAAAATTAAGGTTGGCCAAAGCGTCACACTAAACTGCCTACCCAGCCGTTTTCCTTTGCCGTCAAACACCTTGATATGCTCTAAGTTTGGGAACGCCAACATAACCTCTTCTATCGCCGAACGTGATGCCTGACAATGCCCACACCAAGGCGTACCAAATTCAAGTAACGCGTTGCCAACTAAGCCACTAAGCTCATCTAGGCTTGGGGCATCTTCAGAATATTCTGGATTAAACCCTATTTGAGTCGCTTGCATCGAAACACCCCTTTTAAAATCTACAATCGCCAATTTCTCACGACATGACGCATGATCAAACAACAACCAAATGATTAAGAGAAAACCAACAATTTAGGATAATAACAATAGATATCACTTTAAAACGCGATGAAATACGTGACACGCTATTATTGCTACCTAATGACGTTAAATTCTTCCCGACACTCATCCGATCCCATTTCAAACTCTCGGCAAATCCAAGGCCGATTTTCGTAGATCGTACAAAGGTAGGTATCTCTATCCACTGCGGAACACCAACCATCATCAAGTCTCAACATCGTTTCTCCGCCCCATTCATCCACCGAAATATGCTTATCTGGCACGCCGGTATCGCTAATGATCATGACTTCCATACGACAGCAACAAGCTTGACAGTTAGAGCAAGTCACGTCAGTTTCGGCTATATTTTCCAGTTCGATATTCATAAAACAGTGTCTTATCTAGAGAAAAAAAGAATCTATAAATTAGAGACGGTGTTTAAATGCCACAAATCTCAGGTGAAAAATGCCAATATACACGCGATCAAATTTGGAAGATATGAATCTGAAAAATCTACAAAAAGAGTCAGCTTGCTCAGTCAAACCGAGCATCTATCATTTCAAAACATCAAAAAACCTAACATTTGCCTTTTAATTAAGCGCCGTAATAGAAAATCGAAAAATAGTGACTCACGGTCCCACCCACAACAAATAAATGCCAAACCAAATGCCCATAGCGCAGACGTGAATCAATCACAAAAAACACCACTCCAAGTGTATAAAGTACGCCACCAAGCACCAGTAGGAGTAAACCATTGGGTTCCATAAGTGCCACAAGCGGCTTAATCGCAATCAATATAAGCCAGCCCAAAATAACATAGAGCGTAGTGGATACGGCAGGATGAGATGCCTTTCCAAATGCCTTAAGACCCACTCCAGTCAGTGCTAATGCCCAAACAGCAGTAAGCAAAGACCAACCCCAAACACCTTGCAACACACCCAACATAAAGGGTGTATAGGTTCCCGCAATCAATAAATAAACAGCAGAGTGATCGATCACCTGAAAGACATATTTTGCCTTGCCTCGTGGCATCGCATGATAAACCGTCGATGCCAAATACAGCACAATCATAGTGACTGAAAAAACACTCACTCCGACAATAAAACTCATATCCGCATAATCAATGGCACTCAAAATAAGAAACGGAGTACCAATAATCGCAGCAACCAACCCCAAACCATGACTGATGCTGTTCGCCACCTCTTCTCCTAAAGATTGACGACGATTAGAAGCGGCTAAAAAAAACTTTCCCATACACAGTTTCCTCCGAGTTTGAATACTAGAAGCATGGAACACGTCTTGCTATTTAACAACGCAAGACAATGAATAAACTAAGATAATTGAAAGCATGTTTATAATAAAACACTACTTCTGACACATCTCTGGCGCCTGATAATCAAGGTTCAATAACGTAAAATAATTTTGTCCTAAAGCAATATTACGAAAGGCTTTATCACTAAGATATTTGTGTATACGACCAGTAACCTCTAACTCTTGTTGGTATGTCTTAAAAGTATTGTTTCGGAACGCAACAAAGTCGGAGCCAGGTAAAATACGTTCAGAATAATGGTTCATAAAAGCAACATACTGATCCTGATTTTCTGATTTACTAAAATAGTAATCATCCAAAATGCGCCATGAAATATCCAACATCAAGTTAGGATATTGGTCCAACAAGCGTGACAAAATCGCAATGTGCTCTGCTGCCTTCATAGTCGTCAATTCATAGGACAATCCCATGTGCGCCCAGACAATTTTGTTATCTGGATACATTGCCAACGCTTGCTCCATGAGAGGCAGGTACAAGGTAGGTGACGCATCATTGCCAAAATCCGAATGGATTGTAATGGGGTATTCTCTCATACGTAATTCTGCCATGAACCCCGCCCACTGAGTAATATCTTCAGGGCTTGCTGCTACATGATGATTATTAAACTGAGCTTGTTTGACTAAATTCACTTCCCCCATCCAATGAAACAAACCTGGATATTCTTTTTCATAGAGCTTCATCAACTCGATCGTTGGTTCAGGGTTGGATAAATCAGTAAAGGTCATAGAAAGAGTCAGATGGAGGTTGTCAGGTCTATGCTCAATCATATTGGCGGCATTAACAAAATCATTGCGCGTTGTTGGTAACACTGGCTTACCAGGGCATTTCAGGTAATTAGAGCAGGCTGAATGGGCGGGAAGCATTTGCCCAATACCATACACATTGGCAAAGCGAACACTGGTCTGAGATAAATAGGAATTCATCTCCTGAAAAGGAATCGCCCTGCCATCAAAAGGCCGATAATGTATATGCGTATCCACAACCGCAGTATAGGGCTCGCTCTCTCTGTCATAACAAGCAGACTCACCTCTAAAGGAATCTAAGGAACGATTCGCTGGCGCGCCATCTGAAGACACACAGCCAGCCAACAAAGTGACAAATACAGCAAAAGAAAAACAACGGTGCATAACAAGCATTCCCACTAAGCGTTATCTAAAAAGGTAAACATGAAGGAACATTACAAAACATCCCTTCCACTGTGTAAACGACTATTTAACACGATGTCGTACTTTTATGAACGTGGGCGCTATGACATAAACGTAAATGCGATAAGGCTAAGCAAGAAACAGCAAAAGCCCACCAAAC
>CAXBGJ010000333.1:0-2931 GCA_963975045.1 uncultured Marinomonas sp.
TCGTCAGGTGTTCACCCGTACGACGATCAAAATACAAAAATACGATAGTACTAATGAACGAAATTATCACTTAAGGGATAAAGTTTCCAATCGGAAACAAGTATTTCTCATCATATTGAAGCATTAATACAAAATTAGGCAGTTTTATGGCGCGATAAGATAAATACACAAGCAACGTAAGAATCAAATAGAAAAGTAAAATGACTAAAATCAGACATCCACAAAGGCTTCGCAACTACACTTCCGTATCACTTTTGAAGAATAAAAATTGCCAAACGACAAATAAGACCTACCTTATTACCGGTCAACTTATGCAAGATCCGGAAACGGGTCTGTATATTTTGAACGAAGCTCGCACTATTATGACCGCCGATGGTTCTTCTGGCGTCGCGTTAACGTCGGCGGCATTTGGCTCTGCGTTTAGCTGGTTCCCTATTTTGCTAGCGGTTGCGGTTATTCTATTCGCCTTCTCGACTATGATTAGCTGGTCTTATTACGGTTTAAAAGCATGGACGTATTTATTTGGCGAAGGTAAAAATGCCGAACTGACTTTTAAAATAATTTTTTGTGTCTTTGTTGTGATTGGAGCCGCGGCAAATCTAGGTCCTGTTATTGACTTCTCCGATGCCGCCATCTTTGCCATGGCTGTTGCGAATATCATTGGCTTGTACTTCCTAATGCCGATTGTCAAAAGAGAGCGCTTGTCTTACCAAAAGCGCTTAAAATCTGGTGAGATTATTAAATTCAAGGATCGTAAAAGAACCACCAAGTAGTTCAAAATAACCAAATAGTAAAATCCCCACTAACGAAACCGTCAGTGGGGATTTTATTGTCATAAGTACTCAGTTCAATGTTGAAATAAACAGGTTAGAAGAAACCGAGAGGATTAACATCATAACTGATCAGCATGTTCTTCGTTTGCTGGTAATGCTCTAGCGCCATCTTATGGGTCTCACGGCCAACACCGGATTTTTTGTAACCACCAAAAGCAGAATGAGCAGGATACTGATGATAGCAATTCATCCATACACGGCCCGCTTCTAGGTTGCGCCCCATACGATAAGCAAGATTTGTGTCTCGCGTCCACACCCCCGCTCCAAGACCGAAATCACTGTCGTTTGCAATGGCAAGCGCTTCTGCTTCATCTTTAAAGGTTGTAACACTGACAACAGGACCAAAAATTTCTTCTTGAAAAATACGCATGTCGTTAGAGCCTTTAAATAATGTTGGCTGGACATAGTACCCTTGATTAAAGCCATCAATCGATTCAACACCGCCACCAATCAATAGCTCTGCGCCTTCTTTTTTACCAATATCAATGTAACTTAGTATTTTATCAAATTGCTCTTTCGACGCCTGAGCCCCGACTTGTACGTCAGTATCGAGAGGGTTTCCACGCTTAATCGTTTTAGTACGCTCAATGACCAACGCCATGAATTCGTCATAAATAGATTCATGAACCAGCGCTCGAGATGGGCAAGTACAGACTTCTCCTTGGTTAAAGAAAGCCAGCACCAAACCTTCAACACATTTACTGATAAAGGCGTCTTCTTGCTTCATCACATCGGCAAAATAGATATTTGGCGACTTCCCTCCCAATTCAACAGAAGAAGGAATAATATTTTCTGCCGCGCACTTCAAAATATGTGAACCTACAGGCGTCGAACCAGTAAAGGCAATTTTAGCGATACGTTTACTGCTTGCCAGTGCTTGTCCGGCTTCTTTACCGTAGCCATTGACGATATTCAACACACCTGGTGGCAGTAAATCTTGAATGACTTTAACCAACTCAAGAATAGACGCCGGTGTTTGCTCTGCTGGTTTTAACACCACGCAGTTACCCGCCGCCAGTGCAGGCGCCAGTTTCCACGCTGCCATCAAGATTGGAAAATTCCAAGGAATGATTTGACCGACAACACCCAATGGTTCGTGGAAATGATAAGCCACAGTATGCTCATCTAATTCCGCCGTACTGCCTTCTTGCGCCCTCAAACAGCCTGCAAAGTAACGAAAATGATCGGCCGCTAATGGAATGTCTGCGTTTAATGTTTCTCGAATCGCTTTGCCGTTGTCCCATGTTTCTGCAACAGCAAGGGCTTCTAGATGTTGTTCGATTCGATCGGCTATTTTTAACAAGATGTTAGAGCGATTAGTAACCGATGTTTTACCCCACGCCACACGAGCAGCATGAGCAGCATCAAGTGCTAGGTTGATGTCTTCTTCTGTTGAGCGAGGAATTCGGCAAAACACTTCGCCATTGACGGGGCTAATATTATCAAAGTACTGACCTTTAACCGGAGCAACCCACTCGCCTCCGATAAAATTACCGTACTCAGCTTCAAATGTAATTAGGCTTCCATTACTACCAGGTTGGGCATAGATCATAAAATCGTCTCCATTATTGTTGTTTTTATTTCAGGCTTTAGTTTTAACCTTGGTAGTAAGAGTAGAAACAATGCGGAAATAAAACTTGCCTGTCAGTCCATGAAACTTGTCTAGCGATCCATTTCTATTGGTGTATTTGTATTGACCCATAACCAGTCAAGAGTGATGATAAGCATAATGAAAATTCACCACGCCAAATGATTAAAATAAAAGAGGTGTGTAAATGAACCGTTCTGCATCTACAGAAAAAACATTACTTGAGCAAAAACGCTCTCCCACGCAACTGGTCGAAAACCGTGTCTGCTTTGCCGGCCCGCATTCAGAATTAAGTATTTATGATACTTATGAACAAGCTAAAAAAGTCAGCCTAAAGGCGGATTCGCTTCTCTATTGCGGTATGGTGACCGGCGCAAAAGTAATGCACACGAAGGACCATGACAATATTGCATTTTTACCCCATGAGTCCTTTATTCTAGCCCCTCAAGAAGAAGTGTTCATCGACTTCCCAGAAGCTCAGCGAAATAGCCCTACGACCTGTCTAACCAT
>CAXBGJ010000334.1:0-2927 GCA_963975045.1 uncultured Marinomonas sp.
ATTACAGTAAGCGCTTTGTTGTCGATTTTGCGGGTGGGTCTTTGGCGATGTTAGGCAAAGAAACGGAAGTCAACGCTGTCATCACGACCTCAGACGGAAAAATAGAGATTGAGTCGGCTCGGCCTTTGCGTTCTATTGATGGTTATCGTGCGATGTTTGATTTAGTGCCACCGAGTGGTGAATCCAAACTTATTAACTTACGCGTTTACCTTGAGGCCAATGGACAGCCATTAACAGAAACGTGGCAGTATCAATGGATGTCGCCAGAAGAAGACGACAGAGAACTGCATAATGCAGGGCATTTGAAGTAGTTAATGTGCATCTCATTTCCACCTAGCGGACGACTTAGATAGAATTAAGCGCTCGATGTGTTGCATCGAGCGTTTTTTTTATTGCCAAAAATAGGCTTTAAAGTGTGCGGCTATTGAGTAACGCGCGATACGCATGGCCACTGTGTTTAATGGTTCTTTCTTGGGTGTTGTAATCTACGTACGTTAAGCCAAAGCGTTTACTGTAGCCTTCTGCCCACTCAAAGTTGTCCATTAGGCTCCACGCAAAATAACCTCTAATATCAACGCCGGCTTCTATTGCCTGATGCACTGCGTTTATATGACCATCTAAATAGCGAATGCGTTGTTCATCGTTTATTTCTCCATCAATAATATCGTCTGCACAGGCGGCGCCATTTTCTGTGATGTAAATAGGAGGTAGCTTGTACTGTTGGTGAAGGTTCACTAATAAGTCTTTCAAGGCATGTGGCGCTATTTCCCAGCCGATATCTGTGTATTCAACCGTATCGGAATTTTTTACATCCTTGAATAAGGCATCAGCATCGTAGGCATTGTGGTTACAGGTGTAGAAATTCATGCCTAAAAAATCGATCGGTTGAGCGATGATGTCCATATCGCCAGGTAAAATCGTTGGTAAATATTGTGGTGCAACGGTATTGAGTAATTGAGGATATTGTCCTTTCATTAATGGCTCAATAAAAAACTGGTTATCGAGCGTTTCTCGCATCAAGCAGGCGAATTGGTCTTCGGATTTTTCGCTGGCCGCGTACGAGCGGTTCATATTGAGTACGATGCCCACTTGAGACGTCGGCGCGTTTTTCCGAATAATCGGTAACGCCAAACCGTGCGCCAGTAAAATATGGTGTGCGGCTTGTCGGCCGTATTCTGGTTCACTTAAACCAGGCGCGTGTATGCCTAATTCATAGCCAAGAATCGCTGCACAAAAGGGCTCGTTAAAAGTGGCCCAGCTATCGACCCATTCGGCCAATTCTTTGGTGACTAAATCCGCGTAGTGTTTAAATTGATAGGCGGTTTCTCTATTCAGCCAGCCTCCTTTGTCTTCTAAGTGTTGTGGTAAATCCCAGTGATAGAGCGTGACAAATACGGTCAGACCTTCTGCTTTAAGTTTCTTTAATAGATTTCGATAAAAATTAAGGCCGGCTTGGTTTGCTTCGCCTTTCTCGTCCATTACTCGAGGCCAAGCAATGGACAAGCGATAGGCATCTACGCCTAGGTCTTTAATCAGCAGGATATCTTTTTCCCATCGATGATAATGATCGCAAGCAATGTCACCATTGTCAGCGCCTTTTACCTTGCCTGGTGTGGCACAAAATGTGTCCCAGATAGAAGGTAGGCGATTATCCGTTGTTGTCGCGCCTTCTATTTGGAAAGAGGCGGTTGCCACACCGAAAATAAAATCGGACGTCAGCATTTTCGAATTTGATGGTAAGGTGATTGACATGATGACCTCTGTCTTTTTATGTATTATCAACGAAAAGGTAAGTAATACGATTAAAGGTACTGGAGGAGGTTGAAAAGGGTCAACAAAGACGCGACTGTTTTAGTAATTTAAGATTACTTAAGTGCGTTTTAAGGACGATTAAGCGATTTTTCAACGAAATCGTAGCACATAGGTGTAAGGTTTCGCCCTTGTGCCACATAGGCTCGAAAGCGGCTTGCTAGTTCTTCTGGTAACATTTCAACACAGATGGTCGTAAAATGATTAGCAGAGTAAAAAGGCACAAGATGAGTAAAGGCGAAGCAATAACTTGGCATTGCGTTTAATGCAGGATGAATACTGTTTATTAAGTGGCTACCCAAACCTGTCTTTCTATGAGATGGCTCGGTCACCATAGCAGTGAGTAATTGAACACCAGAGTATTGTTTGAGCCTAACCGCACAAAGAATTTTACCATTGTGTCGTATAACCCAAATAGGATCGGCTTTATTGGGTTTACCGCTGGGATAATGCTCTTGGTAAAACTTCTTTACCAAAGGGAACCAGAGAGAAGGAACCTGTTCAGCACGAGGATAAAATGTGTTCATCTTTGAATATAGGCAGCGATTTGATGCTCGATGGTAGCATAGTCTGCTATGAAGAGAGCGTTAGAGAGATTAAATCATTTAAACGAGAGGGATTACTATGCGGCAAAAAATAGCGTTGTGGTGCTTGTGCTTTTTGGCATTGCCAGCGTTTGCAGCAGAAAAACCAACGCAATTTGTTTTTGAGCCAGAAGAGTCTTTTTCTCATTATCTAGTAAGAGCGAAAGAATACTTAACCGCCAATAAGCAGTGGATTAATGCTGACGACAAAGTGAGAGAGCTCGCCGCCGTCATGCCTTTCGAATTATTACCGGATCCTGCGTTGTGTGAAGAGCGCAATGACATCGGCATATTGTTATCTCATGGGTTATCTGACTCTCCCTTTTCTATGCGTGATCCAGCTTATGCTTTGCAGAAGGCTTGTTATCATGTTCGCGTTGTTTTATTGCCCGGCCATGGTACGAAAGCAGAGGATCTATTAAGTGTATCTCGTGACGACTGGCGTATGACTTTTCGAAATGCCGCCGATCAGTTTCGCAAAGAAGTAGATGTATTGTATGTAGGGGGATTTTCTACTGGTGGCGCGTTGGCGGC
>CAXBGJ010000335.1:0-2908 GCA_963975045.1 uncultured Marinomonas sp.
GCTACCGATTCTGGAGAAATATCTTTATGTGGAAAATTGTTTGCGCAATTTTGGGCTATATAATAGCTGGTTTTTTAGGCGGCCTACTAGGCTTTATTGTAGGTGGTGTGGTCGATAGAGCCCAGACAGGCGGTGCTTTTAGTCGTATTCGGAGTCGTGCGGATGTGCGTCTACAACAAGAAACTTTTTTTCGCACATTATTTCTTTTGATGGGGCGTTTGGCTAAATCTGATGGACAAGTGTCTGAAGCTGAAATTCAATTGGCTCAATCGGTCATGCAGCGCCTGCGACTGTCACCAGAAGCTCAGGATCAAGCTAGACAGTTATTTAATGAGGGGAAATCGTCAAATTTCGACCTTGTTTCGGTTCTAGAAAATTTCAAACAAATTGTCGGTCCCGGAGATCTGACGAGGACGTTGTTAGAAGTTTTGCTTGTATCCGCTTACGCCGACGGTCATTTTAGCGTAGAAGAAAAATCGTTTGTTTCTCAAGTTTGTGCGCATCTTGGCGTTTCGGTGGCTGAGTTTGAAGCGCTACATATTCAAGTTAAGCAACAAGCGCACTTTAGACAGGGTTATTCTTCTTCTGGCAATATGGGATCGAAAGATTTATTGAAGGCGGCTTACGAGGCGTTGGGAGTGACGTCCGATATGAATGATGCGGATATTAAAAAGGCCTATCGCCGTTTGATGAGTAAGAATCATCCGGACAAATTGAGTGCGAAAGGACTGCCAAAAGAAATGATAGAGTTAGCGAAAGAACGAACCCAGGAAATTCAATCTGCTTATGAGTTAATTAAGAATGCTCGTAAGTAAGTACTAATGCATTGTTATGTGTTGATGGGGCTCTCGTAGAAGAGCCCTTTTTTTACACTAGGCAACGCTTTTTTCTGAAGTATTTGGCGAGTATTTTGTTTTAAAAAGCCACGAACACGTTGGATTAGCAATTGTTTACTGTCTTTTCCTGTGGCTCTGTCGGGCAATGCGTCTAGTTGTATGAAATTACTTCGATTATTTGTTCTTTGATTTGCCGCTTGTTTTCGCCAAGTGGCAAACTGATCGCTTCCTACATTGCTGTTGACATAATAATCTAAAATAGGCTGTTCGACTCGACGAATTTGTTGTGCTATTTCATAGTTTGATAGGTTTGGTGGTGCATCTATGTCGATGAGAACTAAGGCTTCGCCAGATGCTTGGTTATTGGCTAGAAAGCTAAGTGCGTAGCTTGCGCCTGTTTTATAGCCAAGGAAGATAAACGTTTCGATGTTTTCTGTTTTCGCTTTGTTAATGGTCGCTTGGATTCGAGCGAACACCTCGGTTTGATTTGGCAGTTCGATTGGTTGTTGATTATTCTCTGTATTTGGGGCTTCTGTTTTAACGGGTGCAGCGCGTTTGATAATGTCTGGTACTTCGATAGACAAGGTACACCAGCTGTGTTCTGGCAAGGCGTTGCGCAATGGCGCGATAGCGTCTGGCCAATCAGGGTGTTCATTGTCTGAATGTAGCATAACGACACAACCTTGCGTTGAACTGGTAATGGATGGCTTATAAAGGCTAAGAAAAGGCTCATTATTGGCCTCTAATGTCTGAATTTGGTGGCCGAGGCGCCTTATATTCAGCGAGTCTTTTAAGGCATCAATGCGGGATGTTTGCGGCGCAGGTGTGATGTAGTCTTTCTTGACCTCCGAGTTGTTTTCCGATGTCGGCGTGGTCGCGGCATTGTTATTCGGTGTGGTTTGTGGTTCTTCCGCCCAAAGGGCGCCGCTTGTGCTCAAGAAAAGAAGTACGATGATAATATTGAGCAGAGCATTATTTTTCTTCATTGTTTTCAATACTTCTTTTGGGTGTCTTGTTAAAATGTGATTTAAGTTTTAACTATTTTTTTATTGTGTCACTGCTGGAGTCAGATATGAATGATTTTATCATTGCCCCTTCGATCCTTTCCGCCGATTTCGCTCGATTAGGCGAAGAAGTAGACAATGTATTAGAAGCTGGAGCCGATATCATACACTTTGATGTGATGGATAATCATTATGTTCCCAATTTAACGATTGGTCCTATGGTGTGTAAAGCACTGCGTAAGCATGGTGTCACCGCTGATATTGATGTGCATTTAATGGTAAAGCCAGTGGACCGTATGATCGGTGACTTCATTGAAGCGGGTGCGTCTATTATTACTTTTCATCCAGAAGCAAGCGAACATATCGACCGGTCTTTGCAGATGATTCGAGAAGGCGGCTGTAAAGCGGGGCTGGTATTTAATCCTGCAACACCTTTGGATTACTTAAAGCATGTGATGGATAAAGTGGATATGGTCTTGTTGATGTCCGTTAACCCAGGGTTTGGTGGTCAATCTTTTATTCCTGGTACCTTGGACAAACTGCGTGAAGCTCGTGCTTTGATTGACGCAAGCGGCTACGACATTCGTCTTGAAGTGGATGGTGGCGTGAGTGAAAAGAACATTGCAGAAATAGCACGTGCTGGTGCGGATACTTTTGTAGCGGGATCGGCTATTTTTGGCAAAACGGATTATAAAGCAGTGATTGATGCTATGCGTAAAGAATTGGCGAGCGTTCGTTAATGAAAACACCTAAATATTTTTCAGCGTGGTTTGACGGTTGGCCTGAATTAGTTTGTCTTGATCTTGATGGTACCTTGGTGGACAGTGTTCCTGATATCGCTAATGCGGTTGATGCTTTTTTGGCCGAGTTTGGCGCGACTTTGGCCGGTGAGGAGCAGGTGCGGGCTTGGGTTGGTTTTGGTTCTGCTAAGTTAATTGATCAAGCTCTAGAGTGGGCGAATATTGATCCGAACAAGCATGAAGAAGCGTATCGTATTTTTCTGATGCACTATCGTGCTCACTTAACCGATAAAACAACGCTTTATCCTAATGTGAAAGCGTTGTTGAA
>CAXBGJ010000336.1:0-2894 GCA_963975045.1 uncultured Marinomonas sp.
TTCCGGGTCTTTTTGCGCTTTCGTCTTTAACGCGGTTAATGAAGAAAAATCTGCAAAAAAATCGTCCTTTGGTGGAACTGAATTCATAGTAAAGCCTATATCACTACTAAGTCGGCATTAATGGCACCAGCTTGCTTTAAACCTTCCAAGATCGCCATGACATCTCCAGGCGCAGCCCCTACTTGATTAACCGCTCGAACAATATCATTCAATGACGCCCCTGGATTAAAAACAAACATATGCCCACTGTCAGGGCCAATAGCAATACCTTCACGAGGCGATACTATGGTTTCTCCTCCAGTCACTGTTCCATCTTGCCCAATCACTGGCGGAATCTCTTTTATTGTCACCGTCAAACTACCATGCGTAATCGCAGCGGGAGAAACTTTGACATGCTGACCAATAATAATGGTTCCTGTACGAGAATTAACAACAATACGCGCACGCTCTTCAGCGACTTTCACTTCAAGGTTTTCAAGGATGGATAAAAATGTCACTCTTTGACTTGGGTCTCTCGGTGCAGAAACTCGTATTGACGTCGCATCAAGAGTTGTCGCCACACCAGGCCCTAGAAGATTATTAATTTTATCTGAAACATGCTTTGCCGTTGTAAAATCAGGACGATTCAGATTAAAGGTTAGCGTATCACCGGTATTAAAACTGCTCGCCACAATACGCTCTACACTTGCGCCATTTGGGATACGTCCAACTGTTGGTACATTAACCGATGTCCGTGAACCATCAGCCCCATTCGTCCCTAAACCACCAACAATTAAATTCCCTTGAGCGATGGCATAAACTGCCCCATCCGCCCCTTTCAAAGTAGACAGTAGCAAGGTTCCGCCACGCAACGCGCTCGCATTACCAATAGAGGATGCGGTGACATCAATTTTTTGACCTGGCTTAGAAAACGCAGGCAATGTAGCGGTTAGAGACACTGCTGCAACGTTTTTGGAGGTCGCATTCACACCTTCCGGCAATGTCACACCAAAACGTGACAACATGCTAGAAAAGCTCTGACTCGTAAAAGCGGTGCTATCACCCGTCCCGTTAAGGCCAATCACCAAGCCATAACCAAACAGTTGGTTTTCTCGAACACCTTGAACACTAGCAATGTCCTTCAGACGTTCAGCCTGAACAGAAAACGATAATAAATATAAGACAATTAGCGCTACGTGCTTCATTACATCACCTATTGAGAGAATCGATCCCCTCAGCTGTTAAATCATCAAATTAATAAGGCATATCACTAGAGTTAAGCAAACGACTCACCCAGCCTTGTTCACTTCCTGCAGCCACATCACCGGTACCAGAATAGGTAATTCTCGCATCCGCAACACGTTCAGATTCAACGGTATTATCTGGAGAAATATCCTGTTTTCGTACGACACCTGAAAAGCGAATGTATTCATCACCTTGGTTCAAGCGCAACCATTTTTCACCACGTACAGCCAAAAGACCATTCGGGTATGCCTTGAATACAGTAACAGAAATCGTACCGTTCAAACTGTTATTCTGATTCGCCGATGCATTACCTGAGAAATCCGTACCTTGCTGCGGAAGCGTTGTGTCTACTCTCATTTCCTGACCCAGTACCGTTGGGTTCTCGATCGTCGCAGAAGAAGACTTTGATACAGTGGCAGCATTGGCTTTCGTTGATGTCGTCGTTTCATTCAAATTAATGGTTAGTATATCGCCGACTTTACTGGCTTTTTGATCGCCAAAAAACACATCCCCCATACTTGTCTGGTAAATCCCTCCTGTTGGTGCCTGAGAAGGATTCATACCATTAGGATAAACAGGCGTATAGTAAGGGTCATCAGACTGTATAGATTGACCGATTTTCGGTCCATTTAATGGATCATTAGGATCAGGAACATAACCTTTACGCGGCTCTTCTGGTATAGGTTCCTCTGGCGTTTCCTCATTATTGTCTACCACAGCATCGATAACGGCATCCGTTACCGCCGCCGCTGCGCCTGCGGCGGCAGCATTAGCAACCGCTTGTTGGTTGACATCCCAAGAAAGACAACCAGACAAACAAGCACTCAAAAAAATCAAAAACGCGTATTTAATCTTCATCATATTCCATATTTTACTATAGCTGCTGTATTGCAAAACTCATCATACCATCTGCAGAAGCGATCACTTTAGAGTTCATTTCATACGCTCTTTGAGTCGTAATCATATTGACAAGTTCTTCAATCGAATTCACATTAGAAGCTTCTAACATACCTTGGGCAATAGTCCCAAGTGAATCCGTTCCTGGAACACCAACCAATGGCGGCCCACTAGCGTTGGTTTCAGTGAAAATATTTTGACCTGCTGAACTCAACCCCGTTGGATTAATAAAGCCTGCGATATTAATAGCGCCAACTTGCTGAGCATCCGCATCGCCTGTTTTACGGACCGATACTACGCCATCATCTGCAATCATTATTTCAATGGCATCAGGATCAATCTGAATACCGGGCTCAACCACTAAACCACCTGACGTGGAAAGCTGCCCCTGACTATTAAGCTGTAGGCTGCCATCTCTTGTATAAGCAATAGTACCATCCGGCTGCAATACCTGTAAGAAACCTTTGCCTTGAATAGCAACATCAAGCTGCCTATCCGTCATATTGTAATCACCATTGGAAAAGTCTTTTTGTGTTGCCCCAACCTTTACACCGGTACCTAACTGCAAGCCTGATGGCAGCTCCGCATTTTGCGCACTTAAACCACCTGGCGCACGGACTGTTTTGTACATTAGATCTTCAAATACTGCTCTATCTTTCTTAAAAGCGGTCGTTGAAACGTTCGCCAAGTTGTTGGCAACCACGTTTAATTGCTTATCCATTGCACTTAAACCGGTTTTACTTACCCATAATGCTGAATTCATAAGAGCCTCT
>CAXBGJ010000337.1:0-2890 GCA_963975045.1 uncultured Marinomonas sp.
GCATCACATGAAATGGTGATTTCGCGAACTGACAAATACAAAGAGTACATCAGGCAAATAAGGCTTGCGCCGAAAATGTAGCTGCCGACTTGTTGATATTCTAAGTAGATGGCCATCATGGACAAAACGCACAAGAAAAAACTCACCACGCCTGCTTCCTGCATGCGTCGAATTAAGTAGATACGTTTGCGTAAGTTGGTGATTTGCTCAGTAATATTTTCATCTTCGAGCTTTGGGTCAAAAGTACGAATAATAGATGCGAGCGTTACAAAGCGGTTGGTGTAAGCCAGTAGCAATAACGAAACCGCAGGAAACAGCATAGCGGGCGTGGTTAGCGTAATAATCATAGTGGGCCTTGTTGGTAAGTTAAGATATGTTGTCGTGTTCTTTAATGCCATTTTATTGATTAGATTCGTCTCTATTTTACGTCTTCATTTGAATATTTAATATCCTATTATCCCCTTCTGAAAGTATAGAAAATAAGCATTGTATCGTCTCAACTTCCTTCTATAATGCGGCTATATTTATGTATTGAACTGACTGAAATAAGATTATTTTAGTTTGTCTTAACTTGCGTTTTAGTCCTATCCCTTTTGGTGATAAGTGAGAGAAAAAAATGAGTGATGTGTTGAGTATTGGATTACTGATTATTGCCGGTGCATTGTTTGCTATGTCTGAAATAGGCATGGCCGCTGCGCGGAAGATCAAGTTACGAGTACTCGCCGATGAGGGCAATGTGAAGGCCCTTGCAGTGATAAAGTTACAACAAAAGCCAGGCGCATTTTTTGCCATGATTCAAATCGCTTTAAATGCGATCGCGATTTTGGGCGGTATTATTGGTGAACAAGCACTGACGCCTTATATAAAACAAATTGTGAACGTAATGTATTCAGGGCCTTTATTGGATCAAATTAGTTTTGTCCTTTCATTTCTGATATTGACATCCTTGTTCATATTATTTGCGGACCTACTTCCAAAACGTTTGGCGATCATTATGCCAGAGGCGGTAGCCATTCGTATGGTCACACCAATGCTTTGGGTTACCTTTATATTAACCCCCGTGGTTTTTTTGTTTAACGGTATCACCAATACGATTCTTCGCTTGTTTAATGTACCCATTGAGCGAGAAGAAACCGTTACCACAGAAGACATTGTTGCCATGATGGATGCTGGTGCCAAAGATGGCAGTTTACAGCGTCAGGAATATCAGCTTATTGGTAACGTGTTTGAACTAGAAACACGTAATATTTCCAGTACCATGACGCCGCGTGATCAGATTATCTACTTTGACATTGACGATAGCAGCGAAATCATTAGTCAAAAAATTATTGATCATCCACATAATGACTTTTTAGTCTGTAATGGCAACTTAGATAAAATTGAAGGCATTATCGAGTCAAAAGAAATCCTCCGCTTGGTGCTTAAAGGCGAACCAGCACAAATTAAGCCAGACAAGGTGGATAAAGATGTCTTTTATTTGCCAGAAACTCTAACGCTTTCGGAAGCGTTAAACGCGTTCAGGGTAGCGCCACAAGCGTTTGCTGTTATCGTCAATGAATACGCAACGGTCGTTGGTATCGTGACGGTAAAAGATTTATTAAGTGGTTTTATGGGAGAGCTGTTAACCCCAGAGGACGAAGAGCAAATAGTAAAACGAGATTCGAATTCATGGTTGATTGAAGGTTTAACGCCAATCAACGACGTGATGCGAACCCTAAATATAGAAGACTTCCCTGATCGCAACCAATACGACACGTTAGGTGGCTTTGTGACGTATAGTTTGAAACGACTTCCCAAACGTACCGATTTTTATATTCATGAAGGCTATAAGTTTGAGGTGTTGGATTTAGAAGGCGTTAGGGTTGAACAGTTATTGGTGACGCGATTGAAGTAGTACAAATGAGCTCCTCGGCGGCTTTGCCGTCGAAAGGCTTTTGGTGTGAGCATTGTGTTGTTTACTGCACATGGAAGCAGGTTTTGTTGAAAATAAGAACGCTATGTCAGTAAAATCAACGATAGTTCGAGCAATAGGGAAAGAGACTTTCTTTAGAAAGGTCTGACATATCATTACGGTTTTCGATGCTAGCATGACATGACTACATTCATGAAAGATGAGGAAAACCAAAATGGCTCGTTTCATTAAAAATTTAGTTAATGCTCACATCTTCCACCGCCACTCAGTGTTATCAGAAACTCCAGAGTCGGAAATTGATATCGATATGGATGAATATGAATGGAAAGGTTGGGACGCTTGGGTTGATATTAAAAAGTAGTGGCAGCGCTTATTTTTGAAAATAATAGTTAGAAAACGATGCAGAAGATTTGTGAATCGATTTGCATATTGTCTAACCATTTTTATGCAAAAGGTTCTCTTTTTTAAAGATCGACCATATAAAAAGGAAACTTAGAGCGTTTCTCCGTGTGCGTTTGACGGCCAAAATTTAACCCAGTAGGCTAGATAACAAGGTAGAAATTAAACTTTTTGTTTCGTTATTTCTTCTCGGTGATCTTTATCGTGTTGCCTTAAGATAACTACTGGGAATAAAAAGATTTATATTCTTGCCTGATCCGTATCATGCATTAATTGTTTATTTTTTATCGCACTTCGGATTTGAATTCGAGGGCGCTGAAAAATCAGTTTCATTTTTACAAGGAGAATAAAGAATGGCTACCGGAATCAAAAATACGACCGAATCAAAAGCACATGAAAAAGTAGATAGCGCGGCTAAAGTGGCCCATAAAGGCGTAGATAGCGCGGCTGAAATGAAAGAACAAAGCCAAGAACGTATTGAAGAAGTGGCTCATCAAATCAGCGAACAAGCTCATAAAATTGCAGAAACAGCGAAAAGCCAATCAGAAAAAGTATCTTCTGCCGTGGGCGAATACGCCA
>CAXBGJ010000338.1:0-2878 GCA_963975045.1 uncultured Marinomonas sp.
GAAACAGCGAAAAGCCAATCAGAAAAAGTATCTTCTGCCGTGGGCGAATACGCCAAAGAACATCCAGTCAAAACCATCGGTATCGCCTTTTTGGCGGGTGCATTGGCTGCTAGTTTTTTGTGTAAGCGTAAATAAACTTCATGGAAACACCACCGCATTCAGACTCGCAATCGAAGACCGACTCACCTGATGAGACGTCGGCTTTTGATGAGGTTATCGTCTCACACAAAAGCTGGTTGAAGAGCGTATTAGGGTTAGGAGCACTAGAAGCTAAAATGTGGGTGACTTCGAGCGCCCAGCTCCTTGCTTTAATGTGCGGTGTTATTTTCTTGTTACTCACTACTTGGCTGTTACTCATTGCAACTGGTGCTGCCATTGCTTGGAGTTATGGTTTTTCGTTGGCTGGTATTTTATTGAGCGCCACCTTGGTAACGTTTGTCAGTGCGGTAGTCTTGCTCTATTTGGTTGGAATTACATTGAAAAACATGAATTTCACCCGCACACTGGACGCCATCATTCCAACGGAAGAGGAATAAGTAATGTTTGGCCTTAAGCGTATGAATAGACAGCGAAAACACTTGTACGAACGCACTCAGCGATTGGAAAAGCGTGCCAAACTATCTCGTGAAAATGCCATTGATGACGCTCTAGACAAGGCGACCAGCCCAGCAGGGTTGATTGCGAGTTTTGCTTTAGGCGCGAGTACACAATTGGATATCACAAAGAACATTCGAAAGAGTCTGTTAAATGGTGCCAGTCGAGATGTGTTGAGTTTTTTATCAACACAAGTGATGGCTTACATGGCCACAGAAGCCCCCAAAACGCCAATGAAAGAAGAAAGCACGCCTACCGGTCAGGCACAGGAAATGTCAGCGCCAAATCCAGTTACGCCTCTTCAAGACCCAACAGAACCTTTGCAAGATTCGAAAACGCCCACTTGAGCTGGAAGATATCGGCAACTGTAAAGAGAATCATCTGGCACTATTTAGGTGCGTTCTTCTCTAATACGGTTGTTTATTCAAAAAACATCGCTTAGTCCTCGACTTTAGTGCATTAAATCACTATATTCGCCCCCCTTTGTGTTTATATTTTGTACGCTGATCAGGCGACAAGCGTAAACGGCTTTCTATTCTTTTTTTTCAGGACTTTCTTTTGATTTCCACGGCTAATATCACCATGCAATTTGGCGCAACGCCATTGTTTGAAAACATCTCAGCGAAATTTGGTAACGGCAATCGTTATGGCCTAATTGGCGCTAACGGTTGCGGTAAGTCCACCTTCATGAAAATTCTCAGCGGGGCACTGACACCGACTTCTGGAAACGTTTCTATCACGCCGGGTGAAAAAGTCGGTACCTTGAGTCAGGATCAGTTCGCTTTCGAAGAATACTCCGTTGTCGATGCCGTGATTATGGGCGATGTAGCGCTGTGGAAAATCAAACAAGAACGCGATGCGATTTACTCCAAGCCAGAAATGAGTGAAGAAGACGGCATGCGTGCCGGTGAGCTAGAAGCGGAATTCGCGGAAATGGATGGCTACAGCGCAGAAAGTCGCGCAGGTGACATTTTATTAGAAGCCGGAATTGAAGAAGATTATCACTTTGGTCTAATGAGCCAAGTGGCGCCAGGTTGGAAGCTTCGAGTATTGCTTGCACAAGCCTTGTTTGCTAATCCAGATATTTTGCTGCTGGACGAACCAACCAACAACTTGGATATCCATACCATCAACTGGTTGGCTGGTGTATTGAATCAGCGTAAATGCACCATGATTATCATTTCCCATGACCGTCATTTTTTGAACTCTGTGTGTACGCACATGGCGGACATCGATTTTGGTGAGTTGCGTATTTACCCAGGTAACTACGAATACTTTATGGAAGCGTCGTCGCTTATTCGCGAACAACTTTTAACTGAGAATGCGAAAAAAAGTGCAGAAATGGATGATTTACAAGCGTTTGTAAATCGATTTTCTGCGAATGCTTCGAAAGCGAAGCAAGCCAGTTCTCGTGCGAAGAAGTTGGATAAGATTGAATTGTCAGAAGTAAAGCAGTCAAGCCGTATGACACCATCGCTAAACTTCAAACAAGACAAAAAACTGCATCGTCAGGCCTTGATTCTTGAGGAGCTTGGGCACGGCTACGAGGATGAACTATTATTTACAGATGGAAGTATTATTCTTGATGCGGGTGCTAGGCTTGCGATTATCGGCGAGAACGGTGCGGGTAAAACAACCTTTCTTCGTTGCTTGATTGATGAGTTAAAAGCCAAACAAGGCGAAATCAAGTGGGCAGAAAATGCCGTTATTGGTTATTGTCCGCAAGACAGCACAGAAGATTTTAATTCTGATCTGACCTTGTTCGACTGGATGTCAAAATGGCGTACGGTAAAACATGACGACTTGAAAGTTCGTGCCATGCTAGGGCGTTTACTGTTTACTGCCGATGATTTTAATAAGAAAGTTCGTGTGTGTTCTGGTGGTGAGAAAAACCGCTTATTATTTGGCAAGTTAATGATGATGGACTTAAACGTTCTCATCATGGATGAGCCAACCAACCACATGGACATGGAAGCGATTGAAGCCCTTAACAATGCCTTGATCGACTTTGATGGCACTTTGATTTTTGTTAGTCACGATAGGGCGTTTGTCTCGTCTTTGGCAAACCGAGTGATTGAAATTAAGGGTCAAAAGATCATTGATTTCCAAGGTACTTACGATGAATATCTTGCTCATCAAGCCTGATTTTATATAGATTCAAGTCTAAAAAAACCGCTTACTGAATATCAGTAAGCGGTTTTTTTTGTTTCAAGTCTTTCTAAATACTGCGTAAACGCAAATTACAGTTTAAAAATAGACATGACTTCTTGGGTGTCTTTGGCTG
>CAXBGJ010000339.1:0-2863 GCA_963975045.1 uncultured Marinomonas sp.
TACAACCGCAAGCACAACCACCAGCACCTGAGGCAAAAAAATAAATGGCCTTACTTGAAGCAAAACACCTAGCAAAGAGTTACAAAAAACGCCAAGTAGTGAAGGACGTTTCTATTGCTGTCGAATCAGGCCAAGCCGTTGGCCTACTTGGCCCAAACGGTGCTGGCAAAACCACCTGCTTCTATATGATAGTTGGCATGGTATCAAATGACGCTGGCGGCATATTTATCGATGGCGTAGACATCACTAAAGACGCCATGCACACTCGCGCTCAAAAAGGCATTGGTTATCTTCCTCAGGAAGCCTCCATTTTTCGTAAAATGTCCGTCGAAGACAATATCACGGCCATTTTAGAAACGCGTAAAACACTAACAAAAAGCCAACGGAAAGACAGACTCGAAGATTTATTAGAAGAGTTCCACATCACCCACATTCGTGAGAACTTAGGAATGGCACTATCGGGTGGAGAAAGACGACGTGTTGAAATAGCAAGAGCCGTTGCGATGAACCCTAAGTTCATCTTACTGGATGAGCCTTTCGCGGGCGTGGACCCTATTTCTGTCGGCGACATCAAACTCATCATCAAGCACCTTCAAGAAAGTGGCATCGGCGTCCTAATTACCGATCACAATGTTAGAGAAACATTAGACATCTGTGATAAAGCTTACATTGTTGGCAATGGTTATATTATTGCTTCTGGCGATGCCAGCACCGTCATCAACAATGAACAAGTAAAAAAGGTCTATCTAGGCGACGACTTCCGTCTGTAACCCCTTATCATTGCTGTAGAAAGGGAGTAGTATGCATAACTCGTTCCAATTCATTCAAATAAAAAGAGTTGCTCTATGAAGCAGTCTTTGCAACTAAAGCTCGGCCAACAGCTGACCATGACACCACAGCTACAACAAGCCATTCGCTTGCTGCAGCTTTCTACGTTGGACCTTAAGCAAGAAATTCATGAATTTCTCGAATCTAACCCTCTTCTTGAGCTAGATGACGACGAACAAATTCAAAATGATCAACCTGCAAGCATTGAATCAAAAAGCGCACCTGAGGCGACACTTGATAGCAACAGTGAAGAAGCGCGCGTTGAATCAGAGTGGACTGAAAGCATTCCTGAAGAACTGTCTATTGATAGCAACTGGGATGATACATACCAAAGCTCTGCGGCGGCCGTCAGCGATCATAATAGCTATGAAGGTGAAAGCGACTTCGAAAGCCGCAACGCCCCAGCAGAAAGCATACAAGATCATCTAATCTGGCAGTTAAACCTGACTCACATCTCTGATCGAGACATTGAAATTGCTTACGCTATTATTGAATGCGTTCAAAACGATGGTTATCTAAGTATTTCAACCCAAGACATTTGGGAATCTCTTTGTGTCGAATTAGAAGATTTAGACATGGAAGAAGTCATTGCGGTGCAACACAGACTGCAACGCTTTGATCCAATTGGCGTCTGCTCTATTGATTTGAGAGACTGCTTGCTTGTGCAACTAGAAGCATTTCAAAGTCACCCTCTTTATAAAAGCACACACAATCTCATTGACCATTATCTGCCGTTATTAGGCAATCGAGATTTTGCACAATTAAGCCGAAAAACAAAACTAAAAGACGAAGCACTAAAGGAAGTTGTTAATTTAATACAACAACTTAATCCGCGTCCAGGCTCAGTTATCGATGCAGATGATACGGATTATGTCATCCCTGATGTATCCGTCAAAAAACGCAATGGCATATGGCAAGTTGAGCTAAATAATGATGCCCTACCGCCTATCAAAATAAACGAAACGTATTCCGCCATGGCGAGTACGGCGGCAACCACAGCCGCAGACGTAAGCTATATTAAAACCTCTCTTCAGGAAGCAAAATGGTTTATGAAGAGCTTACAAAGTCGCAACGAAACACTTTTAAAAGTCGCCAGCTGTATTGTTAGCCGACAAATTGATTTCTTCGAACTAGGTGAGGAAGCCATGAAACCCATGGTGCTTCACGATGTCGCCGAAGAAGTTGGCATGCATGAGTCAACTATTTCAAGAGTAACAACGCAAAAATACATGCATACACCAAAAGGTATTTTTGAGCTCAAATATTTTTTCTCAAGCCATGTCAACACAGCCTCGGGTGGAGAATGTTCTTCTACTGCAATACGGGCTATGATTAAGAAACTTGTGGCCGATGAACCAGCAAAAAAACCACTAAGTGATAATAAGTTAGCCGCTGTTTTGGCTGACCAAGGCATACAGGTCGCTAGACGAACTGTAGCCAAATATCGAGAGGCGATGAACATCCCTCCTTCCAATGAACGAAAACGACTGATCTAAACGGAAACCATTTTATCATGTCCTTGAAATCATTACTAAAAGCTGAGCTCGTCCTAGCGAAGCAAGATATAGTTAGTAAAAAGCGTGTTTTAGAAAGCATCGCTGATGTCGCATCCAATCGACTACATTGCAACAATGAAGCCGTTTATGACGCCTTATTAGGGAGAGAAAAGCTTGGAAGCACAGGTATCGGCAATGGTATAGCGATTCCCCACTGCCGCCTAGAATCTGCAAACCATACTGCTATTGTTGTGATGTCATTACAGACTCCAATTGATTTTGATTCGATTGATAAAAGAGCCGTTGATCTTATATTCGCCTTAATCGTTCCGCCTAATGAATGCGATCAACATCTTGCAACATTGGCCCAGATCGCAGAATTAGCTCAATCGCCCGAAGCACTCGACAAACTACGAACCGCTCAAACCAGCGAAGATCTATTTAATATTTTTGACTCATTAATATAGGAAATAAAGCATGCAGGAAGAGTCCATCACCATCATAAATAAACTTGGCTTGCATGCTCGCGCTGCTGGCAA
>CAXBGJ010000340.1:0-2855 GCA_963975045.1 uncultured Marinomonas sp.
TGATTTAAACACCGCGAATAACCTAGTAAATTTTAATAAACAAACACAATTAAACATCGATTAAATAGATTAGAAACCCCATCACAATAATTCTGTATAATTAACACTCAAGATACCCCTTCATGGTCTTGAAGAAGCTCACTTTCAGTTATTTTTCCCTTAGTTGCGAGCGAGGCTCGCCGTATATATTTGGCAGGACAGCGCTTATGGACATGTAGCCAGTTCCAAATATGAGCTTGTTTCACACCTAACACTCGAGCAAGTGCCGTTTGACTTCCTACAATTCCGACTACCTTTGCAATGGCTGACATATAACCTCCTTAACAACCTTTATTGTATATAATAACAGTTTTTATTGTTTGTCAAATACAGATAAAGTTGTAATCATTAGAAAATGACAATTGCCGAACGTGTTAAGAATAAAAGAACAGAACTGGGACTAACTCAAACAGAGTTAGCAAAACGTGTTGGCATCACACAGCAATCGTTACAAAAAATCGAAGACGGCAGAACACAAAATCCTCGAAAATTAATCAGCCTATCTAAAGAAATTGGCTGTGACCCTGAGTGGTTATTACTTGGCACCGCATGGGAAGTCAGAGAAAAACCGTCCAATTATAATAATGACAACCCTTCCCTGCAATCATCATCAAATAATCAGAGACCTATTATTACTGCTGTTCAAGCATCGGCATGGCCTTCACAAATAAAGCTAAGCAATCATCCAGAATGGTTAGATTCACCCATTGAGACATCAAGAAACGCATTTTGGCTAACGGTGATTGGCGACAGCATGACGTCAGTTTCCGGTATTAGTATTCCAGAAGGTTACCTTATCCTTGTTGAGCCAAATCAAAACGCCAAAAATGGTGATTTGGTTGTTGCCAATACAGAAGGCAGCAATGAAGTTACCTTTAAAAAGCTCGTCATAGACGCAGGTCAAACCTATTTAAAACCATTAAATCCCAACTACCGACCGATTGAAGTATCTAATAAAATCAACATTGTTGGCGTTGTTAAACAAGCAAGAGCCCTCTTTTAGGCTATCCAGCAAGTACAAGACACCTAGCAAACCCTAACTTATTTAAAAACCTTAAATTGTAAACTGTTGACAAGATAACAACATAAACTGTATTTTAATTAACATCTACAACCAATAAAGGAATGGAATCATGCTCGTAGTCACTCGACGCACCGGCGAGAAAATCATGATCGGAGACAATATGGAAATCATGGTAATCAGTGTACAAGGCCCTCAAGTTCGCATTGGCATTAAAGCACCAAAAGAAGTCAGCGTTCATCGAGAAGAAATTTATAAACGAATTAAAGCCTCCCAGTCAAAAAAAACAAACACGGCGAGCTCGTAATCTAAAGTGGCCTATACCACCTAACAAACGCTGGAGGGCCCATCAGTCTAATTTCCAGGTGCTTAAATGCAATTAATGAAAACGACTTGTAACACGGTTACGTCCTGCGTTTTTTGATTCATACATAGCAAGGTCAGCGCGCTTAAATGTATCGCCTTCCTTTATTGTATGATTCCAATCTGAAACACCAAGCGAAATAGTAATGGGTCTGGAAATTTGCGGTATTACTTCTTGCGCCACAAGCGCGCGTATTTCTTCGGCTAAGTCTATCGCGTACTGTGGTTTTTTACTCGGCAGTATCACTACAAACTCTTCCCCACCTGAACGAATTAAAACACCGTCATCACTTACCTTTTGACGGACTATTCTGGTAAGAGCTTTAAGCACGTCATCACCAACATCGTGGCCAAACTCATCATTTATCTTCTTAAAATGGTCGATATCAAAGAAAATCACACTAAAGGGCGTCAATTTTGCAACCAAGCCTACAACAAGCTCATCCATCGCTCGACGATTCATTAATCCAGTTAACGCGTCTTTTTTTCGGTCTTCATCAAACCTAGACACTTTATCATTCAAGAAGTCGATCTCCTTGCGAATGGCTCTTTTAAGTAAATACGCTTCATAAAACCAAGCTTTTATTTTGATCGTTCTGTCTCGGTTCGTTGTACTTTGAGCTAATTGACGAAGGGGCCTAGCAATAAAATAAGCCGAGCCGATAATAAAGGTAAGGATAAGAATTTGCATCGGGATAGCCTGCTTCATCACTAACCATAGCTGCTTATCTAGCTCCTTCAAGACCGTAGATCGTGAACTTTGAGCAACAATCCCCCAACCAGACTCTTTAACATACGCGTAGCCTGTGACCATAGGAACGCCTTTTGAATTAATAGCTTCCAACGAACCACTTTGACCTTTTGTAACGCGATTTATCACTTCGTTATTGGTTATCTTTTCCCCTATTCGGCTTTTCAACGGATGGTAAATGAGGTCTTTTTGCGGTGATACAACATAGACATAAGAACCATCCATATAGCCATGCTGTGAGAGTAAACGATCCAAAAGCCGGTTTTCGTGAAGATAGATAGTCCCCAGTAAGTCACCAATATACTCACCGGTTTCACTAAATATTGGGTGTGATAAAAAAGAGAGGTAAGTTCCTGTGGGTCCAGTAATAGGGCCAATGAATTTCGCAGAGCCATCTTCAAAGTTACTGGTTATAGAATCGCTTAAACGACTGCCTTCTAAACCTACGGATTGTGGTGAAATAGATAAAACTACACCATTTCGGTCCACTATAGAGACAGAATTAAAACCTTGGCTCATGTTTCTAATTTGATCTAACCCTGACTGTAATGCAGCAGGTTGAATGACTTTGCGCTCTAACATAGGAGCGACAAATACAGCACCAGTGTCCAACTGAGATTTAGCATTTTCTAAAAAACTCTCTGTCATATGGGCTAACTTCTCCGCATAGACTCGGTTGGA
>CAXBGJ010000341.1:0-2815 GCA_963975045.1 uncultured Marinomonas sp.
ATAGAATAATAAAGGATCCGCCTAAGCTCTCACCTATTAGAATCATTCCACCCAATACTAAACTAAATGCTATAGGCAATCTTAACTGATGAAATTCAGTACGTAATCCGCCTGGATTGTAGAGCCCTGACTGCCATTTCCTTGCCAAAAACAAAGAGATAACAGCGATCACCACTTGGAAGATGGACACTGCCATCACCGCCTGGCTAAAAATTAAATTTCTATCAGGGGCTTCAACACCTTCAGAGACCAAAACCTTCTGAACCAAAGCCACAGCTAAATTCAAAACATCTGTCATCAAAAGAGGCTGAAGCTGCGTACTAATAACGGCTAAAATGCTGCCCGCTAATAACACCCAACTCCATGACATTGTTGACCTAAGCAAATAGCTCAACAACATCACATCAACTAACACCATAAGTGCCGTTGCATCACCTTGAATCATCCACAACACGAGTGCTGGAAGACAACCCCAAACTAATACAGGTATTCCTTCTTTTACACCTTTGCGAAGCACCACCAATCCTAAGATTGCGGCGGCCAGCCAAAACATCATAGGTATAAGGCCAAACACCATCACACCAATTATGGCATTCAGACGTTTTTTCATTACCCATTTAGCTAAACCACTCATAAAAGTACTTCTTCCAACCGATTAATTAAAATGGCTATCAGTGTAAGGAAGTAAAGCAATATAGCGAGCGCGTTTAATCGCAGTCGCTAGCTGACGCTGGTAACGAGCCTTAGTGCCAGTAATACGGCTAGGTACGATTTTGCCAGTTTCAGTAACATAACCTTTTAGTGTTTCTAGATCTTTATAATCGATCTGTTTAACGCCTTCTGCTGTAAAACGGCAGAATTTACGACGACGAAAAAAACGAGCCATGAGTGTCTCCTAATAAAAATATTGATTAATCTTCAGATTCTTCAGCTACTTCGTCAGTGTTTTCGTGGCTGCGCTCTTCACGTTGAGGAGCTGGGCGACGATCTTCACGACCTTCAGAAGCTTTAATAGGAGATACGTCAGTAACCGCATCTTTACAACGAATCACCAAGTTACGGATGATTGCATCGTTGTAGCGGAAAGTGTCGTTTAGTTCAGACAAAACACTATCAGAACACTCAACGTTCATAAGAACATAGTGTGCTTTGTGAATTTTGTTTATTGGGTAAGCTAGTTGACGACGGCCCCAATCTTCTAGACGGTGAACTTGACCACCATCTTCTGTGATTAGGTTCGTGTAACGCTCAACCATTGCTGGTACTTGTTCACTTTGATCTGGGTGAACCAGAAAGACGATTTCATAATGACGCATTTAAGCTCTCCTTATGGGTTCTAGTCTCCACGCTTCCCCTGTTATGAAGCCTTGAGACAAGGAGTATAGATTTACAGGGACGCGCATTATATAGCACTAGTGTGCAATAAGTAAACGTTAATCAGGTTCCCATAGGAAAAGCATTGTTAGTCGTCTCTTTAATTCACTATATCAATACAAATGAAGCCTTTTATTTGAAAAATAGCCTTGATATTTAATAGATTGTTTTACAGTCGAGATTGAAGACCATAGAATCATGGCGATTTTCCTAAAACATGGTTATTGGTATGATAAAGAAAGCGCTACTAGTACTAGTATTACTGTTACTTGCTCCTTTCTCGGCTCAGGCCGACAGCAGCTTAGGCATTGTAGGAGCGCTATCAGAATCCCCTTATAAAGACACAGACTCTGAATCAGGAGCCCTCCCAAATCTTTCTTACACTGGCGAGCGTTTCTACATTCGCCTACCAGAAATAGGCTATCATTTATTACCCAAAAACCCTGCACAGAGCCTTGCTGTTGGATTATCTTACGAAAGGTCGGGGTTTGACCCAGACGATTCTAACGACGCCAATATAAGATTACTCGATGACAGAGACGACAGCATCATGGCCTTTGCCTCTTATCGAATAGGCCCCATTACCACAAAATTAGCGCAAGACATCAGTGGTAAACACGATGGCTTTTACGCACAAATTTCGGCTGGCTACCCAATTCCTGTTGCTGCTTGGAAAATCATCCCATCTATCACTTATCGCTATATGGACAGTAAAATGAGCAACCATCTTTTTGGTGTTTCACAAAGTGAATCAGCAAAAACGGGCGGCGCGATTGCAACCTATGATTCGCCCTCAGTTTCTCGCATTACCTATGGGGTAAGAGGTATCTATCCATTCACTCAAAGTGTTAATCTTATGCTAGGCATCAGCCAAACCCAATACCACGATGCTATTTTAAAAAGCCCTATTATCGAAGACAATACCGTCACCTCTGTGTTAGCTGGCATTGTTCTTTCTTTTTAATACTTACCAACTAAAGACTCCAAATAATCAGCAGGCATGCTTTTTTAAAACCATGGAACTGGCTCTCATGAACAAATTCTCAAAAAACACTCAAGCTATGATATTCGGTTTAGGTGCGGTCTTACTTTGGTCCACCGTTGCGACGGCGTTTTCAATATCACTAAAGCACTTATCTCCGACGCAACTTTTGCTTATCGCAAACCTAGTTTCTCTGGTTTTTCTGGTTTCTCTGCTCGCCCTTAAAGGAGAGTTAACACTATTACTTTCTTACGCTAGACAGTCCTGGAAATCTTCTCTTTTTTTTGGCGCCATTAACCCTTTTCTTTATTACTTAATATTGCTTCAAGCCTATAACACGCTGCCAGCTCAGGAAGCTCAAGCCATTAACTACACTTGGGCCATTATGTTGAGCTTTATGGCCGTTCCTATTCTTAAGCAACGCTTGAAAATGGCAGACTACATTGCGGCAGGAGCTTG
>CAXBGJ010000342.1:0-2791 GCA_963975045.1 uncultured Marinomonas sp.
GGTAACGCCAATAATCAATAGTAATAACAGTGTTATACGTATCAAAAACAACATAGTGCAATAAGCCTCACATCAACAGCATGTCACTCTCGTTACACCTTATGAAAGTGTTCACGCCATTTAAAGAAATCTTCCGCCAGCAAAGGTTTAGAGAAGAAATAGCCTTGTATTTTATCACAATGATACTGCCTTAAAAGAGCCACACCTTCCGCGTTTTCAGCGCCTTCGGCTGTCACTTGAAAACCCAAGCTATGGGACAAATCAATGGTCGCCTTAGTGATAAATTCATCGCCTTTATTGGTATCGATAAACTGTATAAAGGCGCGGTCGATCTTCACTTCATTCACGGGTAATTCACGCAAATAGGACAATGAAGACTGACCGGTACCAAAATCATCAATAGCAAGATGAACGCCCATTTTCTGCAAGGCTTTCAGTACATTGGTCACTTTGACTCGATCTTTCATCACAGCGCTTTCTGTGACTTCAAGCGCTAACGCGCGTTCTGGTAAATGGTTCGCTTTCAATGCTCGAGCAACCATAGTCGGCAATTCTTCATCCACCAAATCGTGAGCTGACAAATTCACCGCGACGCGAATTTCATGACCACCTGACCACCAGCGACTCAGTTGAGACAACACAGTGTTCAATACCCATTTGGTTAATAACTGAATGCTGCCCGCGTGTTCAAGTATAGAAATAAACTCATCCGGTGGAACAAAACCCAATTCAGGGTGAACCCAACGAATCAACGCTTCTGCCTCATGACAATCGTTGTCTGCTAGACCAACCTTAGGCTGGTAAACAACAAACAATTGACCACTTTCTAAGGCGGTAGGCAAATCCCGAATAATCGTCAACTGACGACGGTGATTTTCATCTTGTCCGATTTCGTAGAACACACAAAGGTTACTTTCTTCTCGTGCTTTATCAGCAACAATATCTAACCGGCGCATGGCGCTATTTACATCGGCGGTTGCATGCTCGAAAGGCAGTACAGAAATGCTGATATCAAGGCGAATATTTGAACCTTCTTCTACTTCAAACTCTTCGCAGAAAAAGCATTTTAAATCCGCGCAGTCTTGTTCTGAAATGTTGCGTTCAAAAATAAGCAAAAACTTATCGCCGTTAAGACGCGCAACCATACCGGCGTCGCTTCCCCACGTTTTAAGGCGCTCCGCCACGGTTGATAACAAAACATTGCCAACATAAAAACCCAACATGTTATTAATATTTTTGAAGTGGCGAATATTAATGTGTATCAGGCCACCTTGAGCCTTAGGCAAGGCTTCGCTTAGATACAATTCAACGGCACTTTGATTGAATAACCCCGTAAGTTGGTCATGGGAAGCCCGATAAATCAGTTCTTCTTCCCGGTTTAAAATGGCGCCTTGCATCGTTTTCATAGTGTTCGATAACACACCAAACTCACCGCTTATTTTCGGCGCCTTAACTTTTTCGTTATTGGCACCCAAACCAATCAACGTCGCATAATCGACCAATCGACCGATTGGCTTCGTCATATTCCGAGCAAGCACCACACCAAATAAAAAGGCCAACGCCAAAACACCCGTAAAAATTAAGACCAACTGATTGCGAGTGCTGTTGTAGCTTTCTATCCAAGGACCGTAAGGCAAATGAATTACGCCCCACTGATCCATTACGCCTAGATCAACACCCAGTGACAAATACTTTTCATCCGCAGAGAATATCGGTGCTTCAAGAAGACGGTCGATTTTCCCTATACCGTCAAACAAGGTGTTTTTTTCGTATTCTGGTAGTGTCGATATCCCATCAAACGTATGGGTACTCTCTATTTTATGAACAAAGCTAATATCTAAACCGGTGACATTCTTAATTTGTTCTGCCAACGTTTGATCTAGTAAAAACGCCATGCCTACCCAAGCAATCACATTCGGCGCTTTAACCGGTACTAATACAAGCTGATAGGCGCGATTATCTAAGGCGATCATGGTGCTAATCGATGAGCCGCCGGAACGACGTGCCGCAAACACCAGTTCAGACACAGTATCGCTGACATTAACAGGTTGAGTCGCCGTAATAAGCTCACCTTGCGGAGAAACCAAAATAGAAATATCGGCGTTGATTCGGGCACCATGATTTTGCAAAACAGAACGAATCGTCCCGGTTTCTCTGGTGGCTACCGATTGCTTAAAGCCGAAGTCAGAGGTCAAAATTTCCACCCCTTTAGTAAGCTGCTCAGCACGCGCTTCTAAGAACAAATCAAATACATTACGCGATACGTCAATGGAGTTCACACCTTGCTTATAGTTGTCTTCTTTTAAAGACGACAGCACAGCAAGCGCGGTTCCCAACTGGGCCAACGCAAGTAACATCAAGACAAACATAATGAGTTGTGCTTGAAAGCTTTTAAACACCTTAAAATCTCTTTTAATACGAATCACATAGACCTTATAGAATCGGCTATTGAACTTAAACCTAAAAACGCAACGGAGGATCAAGAATAATAGGGGTTATATCACTTTTACGCTACATCATCTCAAAAAGCACTTGTATATAACTCAATATAAACATATGTTAATTATTTAAACATCTGTTATGTCGATTATGAAAAACCAAACTTATCGTGTCTATGAAGCCATAAAACTCGATCCACTTGCCTCACAGCAAGCCCTAGCCGACCGGCTTGGGATGAGCAGAGAATCCGTTGCAGGTCACATTATGCAACTGACTCGGCAAGGCTATATCTTAGGGAAAGGTTATTTACTCGCAGAGCAAAATACCTATATCGTCATTGGTGGTGCCAACG
>CAXBGJ010000343.1:0-2778 GCA_963975045.1 uncultured Marinomonas sp.
ACCTTTTTGCCAAAATCGCCACAACCCAAATTGTCAAAAATAAAATGACAATTTTTAAAAAAGTGCAATGGAACTCTGATTCATAGCATTTCAAAGAGACTGAGCAATAAAGATTGTCAGAAAAAAATCAATACGGTGATGATATGTCACACAGCAACACAGACAGCATAAGATGCACTTTCTAATATTGCGGCAACGTTTAGGAACCCTCATTCTCCATACTGCTGTTTCTCCATAGTGCTGATTCTCCATAGTGCTGCTTCTATTTGTTAATAAGTGGTGTATCCGAACGCCTTGGACAAAGGTTGCATTCTGCTTGGAGCAACTCTACAAGAAGTCGTGTCGCAGGCCCCGTTCGCTCCCCTTTTCCGAAGATCGCATACATATGAAAGTTGCGTTCACTGCCAGAGATTAACTTCAATTTTTTGAGCTTTTCACTTTGCAGCGCATACTCTAAATCCGCTTTGGGTAACCAAGCGAAACCAATGCCACTGGTCACGATTTCTAGAGCAGATTGCACGCTGGACACGGTCCAACGTCTATCGGTACCCAGCCACCCAGCATCAATTGAACTCTCAGATGCCGAGTCTCGTATGACAATTTGCAACTCTCGACTTAAGCGTTCGTTACTAATCGGATCTGTTTCTTTATGCAATAGATGACTGGTGGCCGCCACGGCAATCATTTCAACTTCCACTATCGGGTCGGCAAGGTAGCCTTTAGGTACGATTGAACTGAGCACCAAGTCTGGATTTCCTTTTCGGAGTGCTTCTTCACCGCCACTGAGCACGGCTTCTTTCAGCTGAACCTGCGTCCCTTGGCTTTGTGGTTCGAAGGCTTGTAAAGCACGCAACAAAGCGGGAGTAGGAAACGCCTGATCAACCACTAGCTCCAACTCTGGTTCCCAACCCTGCCCCAATGTATGAGCGAGTGCCTCTAAATCTACCGCCTCCTTTATTAAATGGCGTGAACGGCGCAATAATACTTCACCGCGCTCTGTCAGCTTCGCTTTTCGCCCTTCAATGATTAACAAAGGATAACCTAGCTGCTCTTGCAGCTTTGCCACCGTATAGCTGACCGAGGACTGGCTTTTATGGAGTGCTTCCGCCGCTTGAGCGAACCCACCTTTGTCGATAACAAATTGCAATACGCGCCATTGTTCTAGAGTGACTCTTGGGGCTTTCATGACAATTCTCTTTAATTAAAAGCATAAGAAACAAAAAGTATCGTATTTTTCGATTGATATCCTCAAAAAAAGTCACTTTTTAATCTAAAAAATTGAATATATGATGATTCCACTATCAAGTAACCAAGCCACATAGGCTTAATACATTATTATTGGGAATTTATTACGATGACGACTTTATTACGTATTGACTCTAGCGCTTCTGGCGAAAACTCAAAGTCACGCCAACTAGCGAACGAATTCATTGAAAAATGGCTAGCAAAAAATCCTGACGGAAACGTGGTTGTTCGTGATGTTGATGCCAGCCCACTGCCACATTTTACTAGCGAAACATTGGGCGCCTTGTTTACACCGGAAGAAAACCGTTCCGCAGAACAAAAAACGATTGTGGCGATTGGGGATGAGTTGATTAACGAAATCGAAGCCGCGGATGTTGTCACCGTTTCAGCGCCTATGTACAACTTTGGTATCCCTTCTACACTGAAGTCTTATTTTGACTATATTGCTCGTGCTGGACGTACCTTTAAATACACAGAAACCGGCCCTGTTGGCTTGTTGAATAAAGACGCCTACGTGTTTGTAGCAAGCGGTAGCTTCTTGGCCGAAACACCAATGGATCACCAAGTGCCTTACCTAAATACATTCTTAGGTTTTATTGGCATCACCGTAAAAGACACCTTCATCGCGGGCGGTCAAGCGATGGGCGCACCAGGTGAAGAAGCGTTTAACCAAGCTAAATCGCAAATCGCCGTAGCTGTTTAATTCCGACCTGATTCCCTTTACAGGTTGACCGAAACCGATTAGAACCTTCTAATCGGTTTTTTTGCATAGATTTACATCATGACGCCAACACCCGTAGATACTTATAAGTCCTTGTTGGATCACGGTCGTACCTCCCTCATCCAACCTACAAGAACATCATAAATTCGACACTCCGTAGGTCAGATTAGCCGAGGCACGAGACGTGATCTGACGATGTTTATGCGCTCATGGTAGCTCTAACAAACCATTCCAATGAATATCAAACAATCCTAACTTAACATCGCGATGAAAACTTGAATACGGCCAATCACGTGTTGATAAAACGTAACCATGTTTGACGGGATTTAAATAACAATAATGGATATGGGCTCTCAAATCGTCACCTGACTTGATCTCATGCTCCCAAAAACGACCTTGCCAAACACTTTCCTTGTCATGCATTCTTTCTTTTAATTTTTTGGTGAACAACATCTTAATCAACTGCCACCGTAGGGAAAAAGCATTATCTCCCTCCGGCAACCGCCAAATTGCATGAATATGATCTGGCAAAACCACCCACGCAATAATATCAAATGGCCGCTTCGATTTAACATGACGGACACACTCACGCAAAAGATCAACATGATCAACCAGCACAGAAGAGCGGCGATCCCTCAACGTCACCGTAAAGAAAAACGTACCACCAAAACGCTTACTTCTAATGTACCTAGGCATCCATGCCTCCTTCAAAAAATCACAAACCAACAAACCTAAAACGGCACATCACGCTGCGCTAATGATGCCCTACAAAAACCACCCACCACCTCATCCAACACCAACCCACCTCGTAG
>CAXBGJ010000344.1:0-2771 GCA_963975045.1 uncultured Marinomonas sp.
CAGCTCACAAACCCTCCCGTGATGGCCTATTGTGTCCCTGCATACAAAGACCCTGCCAACACTTCAATACACAATTGATCACCAAAGAAACTAACCCACTAGATCGAGGTTGCCACTAGATCGAGGTATTTTTATGTCTATAGAAATTGTAATTGTTACTAAAACGAGCGATCCAAAAGGTGGCGTTATAGCTGCTTCTTTCAAAGCGTTCAAGGCAAGCACTCATGGTTCATATAAAACATTTGGTGATTGTACGTTCTCTGCCAAGCATAGCGGCAAATCCTTTATCCAAGCTGAAGACGTTACAGATGCCATCGTGATTGGGTGGATAAAAAAAGAGCTAGGGAAAGAGCGCTTAAGCGCAATAGATTCAATCTTGTCTGCCCGGATAACCGAAGACGCTAAACCAACAGGTTCTGCTGACAAGCAATCCACCTAAAGGATAATACGATGCTAGATAAACTGATAGGCCCAATTACAGGGATTCTTGGAAAGTTTGTTGAAGACAAAGATCAGCGTAATGCCCTGGCACATGAAATTAGCACTCTAGCGTCTAAACAAGCTACAGAGTTAGCCAAGGGGCAGCTAGCAGTAAACTCTGTAGAAGCGGCCCATAAGTCGTTGTTTGTAGCCGGATGGCGGCCATTCGTGGGATGGGTAGCTGGAGTCGGCCTAGCCTATAACGTAATTATTGCCCAAATACTTGGTATCTGGTTTATTGTGCCAGAAGTTGACCCTTCATTATTAACTCCAGTGCTTATGGGCATGTTGGGTATGGGCGCAATGAGGTCTTACGAAAAGGCCAAAGGCGTGCAAAGAGAGAAATAATGCTAGCCGAAATAGCGGCAGCCAATGCTGCGTTTCAGGTAATCAAAGGCGCTCTTTCAAATGGCAAGGAGCTTTATGACGTAGCAGAACAAGCTACCACATACTTTGACAGTAAAAGTGCAATCGCTAAGATGGCAAACCGCGCTGGAGGGTCTAACGAACTCCAGTGTTTTATGCAGCTAGAGAAAATTAAAGAGCAGGAAGAGTGGCTCAAAGAACAGATGATCTATTCTGGCCGCGCAAACTTACATGCAGACTGGTTAAAGTTTCAATCTGATTGTAAGCAAAAAAGGGAAAGAGCAGAGCGCCTGCGTAAACACAAAAGAGCAACCAACTTAGCGTTACTCTGGTCAGCACTGCTTTGGGGGGCAGGGGGTCTAGTAGTATTACCTATCGCCCTATATTTGGTATTTACAGTGGTTGGGATTATCGACTGATTTTGCCACTAGATCGAGGTTGCCACTAGATCGAGGTTGCCACTAGACCGGGGTGGCTAAATATATAAAACTGATCATAAACTGATCATAACAGCGTTTTTGTGCAATATTCTGCTGTAAGTCATTGATATATATAGGGGAATAATGGGGTGGACGACGGGGATTGAACCCGTTACACTGACGGCGAGTGTAGGTCAGTGTCGGCCACAAGCCCCATAAACACTGGCTTCTTATTTTTACTGGCCGACACTAAGCGACAGCAACAGGCAAAAGACTGATCATAAAACTGATCATTGGTTTCGTTTATGAGTGGTTTCAGGCAACGGCTCAAATTGCTCAAGATTCCTATTTTCAGCATATTCGTCAATCCATTCAGAGTAAGTATTCAAAAATACCGCAGTTGAGTGGCCTAACTGCTTGGCTGCCAGGGGGGCTAAAACACCTTTCGTAAGCAATTCAGCCGCTCTTGTGTGACGGCAACAATAAGGCTTCCGATAATGTATCTGTTTCCTGTCGTGCGCTTTTTTCCATGCTCGATTAAAACGTCTAGTATCTTTAAAATAGCTTCCCTCCTCGTTAGTAAAAAAATAAGGGCTATCTATCCTTGGCGGCATTGTTCGCATTGCTTCACGAACCCACATTGGTACATAAACTTTGCGCCTATGGCCTGTTTTTGTTGAGTCTACTAACTTGCCTCTCACGATTTGCTGATGAACATGCCAGTGTTCTCCGTCAAAATCATTTCTGAGTAAACCCTTCATTTCTCCTGGTCGAAACCCGCAACCAAAAAATAAAGCAAAATAAACGTAAATATCATTGTTAAAGCATGACATTATTTTATCTCGCTCAATAGGAGTATATCTCTCGATTGGTTTCGTTTGCGCTTTTTTGGTTTTAATAGCCGCTGCTGGATTGGGTATGACTTCAGCATAATCTAAAACACCTTTTAGCGGCCCAAGAATATTATTGCGAGTTTTGCTGCATACAGGCATATTAGCTAATGCCAGTTTAATTTCTCTAGTGGTGATGGACGCGCATGGTCTTTTGCCGAAAATTGGTATCCAGTACTTATTTAGAGAATTTAGATAGCCTAGCTTTGTTGAGTGTTTTCCTTCGTGTGTTTTAAGGAACTCTTGAGCCATACGGTGAAAGAATAATAGATGTGTAGGGTGCTGTTCGTTTTCAAAAGCAAGTCCAAGCCGCAACTTTACCTTTGTGTCGTCCCGGTGTTTCTTTACGCGCCTAACGTCAGCCGCATTGTTGGGGTCTGCCGCGATAATCTCTTGGTAAACAACTTTTCCTTGTTGAGTGATTCTGACTTCAAGTCCATTTCCGCGTGGTTTAATCCCTGTTGGAAATATTTTATCCATTGC
Organism: uncultured Marinomonas sp.; assembly: GCA_963975045.1. Taxonomy (GTDB): domain Bacteria; phylum Pseudomonadota; class Gammaproteobacteria; order Pseudomonadales; family Marinomonadaceae; genus Marinomonas. Next base: position 2,639 of record CAXBGJ010000344.1, read on the forward strand.
TCAACTTCCTCAGTGTCTATTAACGTAGTTCTACCAATTACATAATAATGTTGACCTTTTGTCCAATGTCGTTGCATCCAGCCAGATATTGTAGATGCTTTTACGCCATGTTCCATTGCAAATTTTGACTTAT
>CAXBGJ010000345.1:0-2750 GCA_963975045.1 uncultured Marinomonas sp.
TCAGCCTGCAAGTCTCATTTTCTTGGCAGTTATTTTGAAAGTTTGTTTTCCTTCGCTATAGCGAACTTATCTGATTTAGTGATTTGTCTGGAGCATTTTCAAATTGAGAAAGATGGGCAAACGCTTGGCGAAGTAGACATGTTAGTTGAAACGCCAAATGGAGAGCTCCATCAATTTGAAATTGCGATTAAGTTTTATTTAGAACGGCCCGATCTCTATCCTCATCATTGGATTGGACCTAACAAAAATGACAGTCTGCTGAAAAAGGTATCGAGAGCAAGAGAGCATCAGTTATTGATTTTACAGACAGAAAAAGGGCGTGAGGCAATTAGTCATGTAGCCAAGAATCGAATACCGCATACAAATTTGTTGATATTTGGACGGTTATATTCTGCTTTGACGAGTCGTGAAAATATTGATCAGTGGCTCTCGCAAAATGAGCGTGGTGGCTGGATACGCATTTCTGATCTTAGTTTACTGATGCCATATTTTTCGTATTTTTTAATCTTAGAAAAGCCTCATTGGATGGCGACTCCAAACATTAATGATTATTTTTCTTTCTTTTCTCTGCAATCAATCTACAATCTTGTAGGTCATTTCCTACATGATGATCGTCCTAAACACGCTTTTTTATGTCAGTCGCTTAATGAATCCAGTGCGGAAAAACGTAGTGTGTTTATTGTTCCTGACTCATGGTGAGAGGTTAGACAGAATCTAATAACAAAATGCATCGAATATATTTTAGTAGTATTAAATATAAATGACCGATTTATCAAAATTACTCCAATGTAAAATGCCATTAGCTGCTTGGATAATCGATGTCGAGCAATCAAGTGTTCCGTGGTGCAATGGCGCTGCAGAGGCTTTATTGGCAGACTCTCTAGGTGAAATTAAATTAGGTCAACGAATGATAGGGGAAGCGCTAAAAGCGCGTATTTCTCTTTACCTAGATGGCGTAGAGGAAGGCAAGTCATTAACGTTTGATTGGCCCTTTACTTCCAAAGAAGGCATTCATTACCGTTGTACTGGGTCCGTTATTTCTCTAGGTCAGAAGCGTAAAGGCTTATCGGTTGAAGCTCATCCGGTTATGACACCTTGTCTTTCTAGAACGGATCAGGACGTTGGGCTTTTGGCTCAATTTGAAACCCTATCTTTTGCCATTTTTGACGAAAATGGTGTGTATTGTGATTCCAGTAAGTGTTTCAAAACGCATTTTGGCAACATAAATAATGTTCGAGACCTGTTTGCTGCGACAGACGCGGCGGATAGCTTTATGAGTCGCTTTACTCAGCAAGAAAGCTTGTCACAAGAAATTATGCTTTCCACTCTTATAGGTGTGCGTTGGCATAGAATTGAGGTTTCCCAGAATAAATCCACTCAGAAAATCTACTTACTTACTCATGACATCCAAGAAGATAGAGATCATGAAGTCGCTCTTTATCGTCTAAATAACTACGATGGCTTAACAAACTTACCTAATAGAAATTTATTATATCATCAGTTAGAAAATGCTTTAGTCAATGCGAGTAAGCGTCAGAGTTCGTTTGGTATTTTGTACTTAGATCTTGATGGCTTTAAGGTTATTAATGATAACTTTGGTCATCGAGTGGGAGATGAGCTTATTCAGCGGGTTGCTGAGCGTATTAAAGGAAGCATTCCATCTGGCGCATGTTTGTATCGCTTGGGTGGCGATGAGTTTGTGGTGGTACTGGAAAATATTGATTCTATTGAAGACCTAGAAAGCATTGCAAAAAGTATTATGCAGAATGCCAGTAACACATACCCTGTTGCGAAAATGGAAATGATGATTACGGCAAGTATCGGTATTGCTAGTTACCCTCAACATGCAAATGACGTCGATAACTTGCTAAAGAATGCAGATGCCGCCATGTATCGTGCAAAATCCACTGCTCACAATATGTATTTTGTGTATGAAAATAAGATGGCGGATAACATCAATGCCCACCTTACACTAGGTGGAGGGCTACGCAAGGCCATAGAAGAAGAGCAGTTTGTTCTTCATTATCAACCTAAAATACGTCTTCCTGATGAAGCGGTTGTTGGCGCCGAAGCGCTAATACGATGGTCTCACCCCGAGCTTGGTATGATCAGCCCAGATCAGTTTATTCCTTTGGCAGAAGAGAGTGGTTTGATTCTTCCTCTAGGGGAATGGGTTATTTGCAGAGCGTGTCGTCAGTTGCAAGAGTGGCGGGAAGCGGGTTATCGCCCGATTAAGCTGTCTGTTAATTTATCCAGCAGACAATTTATGCAAGCAGATTTAGTCGATATGGTTCAGCGCATATTAGAAGAAACTGGCGTGGATCCTAAGTATTTTGAGCTTGAATTAACAGAAAGCATGTTGATGACGGATGCGCAGCAATCGATTGAAAAACTGCATGCTTTTCGTAAATTAGGCTTAACCTTGTCCATTGATGATTTTGGTACGGGCTACTCATCGCTTGCGTATTTGAAAAAATTTCCAATACAAGCATTAAAAATCGATCGGTCTTTTATTCATGATTTAGGCCTGGATTGCGACAACGATGCTATTGTTAAAGCAACGGTTGCGATGGCAAATAGTTTGAATTTGAAGGTGATCGCCGAAGGCGTGGAGAACCGTAAACAAGTTGATATGTTGAACAGCTATCAGTGCCAAGAAGTGCAAGGTTATTTGTTTTCCAAGCCTTTAAGCAGCGTAGACTTTGCCCTATATATGGAAAAACATGGCTTTAATCCGTTAAGTGTCGCCA
>CAXBGJ010000346.1:0-2729 GCA_963975045.1 uncultured Marinomonas sp.
CCGCCCTTTCACGGCGGTAACAGGGGTTCAAACCCCCTACGGGACGCCATCTTTTTTTTGCGCTATCATAGCTAACCTTATTTTTTGAGTTTTTAGCCATGACTTGGTTCGTTAATTACAGATTAGAAAAATCTGTTTCCGTTGCTGACCGTGGTTTGGCTTACGGTGATGGCGTATTTGAAACCATCCGTGCGTTTCCTCAGTGTTTTCTACAAATTGATGATCACCTTTCTCGTTTATATCGAGGGCTATATAAGCTCGGTATGCCTTTTTCATCCGATCAAAAAAAAGTCTTATCAGATTTCTTAGATAAAAATGTTCAGTCTTTGATTCGTGATGAGTCGGTTGTAAAAATTATCGTCAGCCGCGGAGAAGGCGGAAGAGGTTATTTAGCACCTGAGCCCTGTATTCACTCCATCATTATCGGTATTTTACCGGCTCCAAATTATCAAGATCACCGCGCCAAGGGTGTCTCACTCTCTATTTCTCCTGTTCCTATCAGCAGTAATCGCTTTCTATCCGGCATTAAACACTTAAATAGGTTGGAAAATGTTATGGCTAAGCGGTTCTTGAAGGTGACAGATTTTGAAGCCATCATGTTAAATGACCGTCAAGAAGTGGTGGAGTGTATTCAAAGCAATCTTTTTTGGGTTGAAAAAGGTATTTTCTATACGCCTTCCCTCCATCGATCGGGAGTGCAAGGTACTTATCGAAAGGCCATTATAGAAAACCAAGAGCGTTATACTGTTCAGGTTGGTCATTATTCACTGTCCGATTTGATGGCGGCAGATGAGGTTTTTATTACCAATAGCTTGATGGGGGTCGTACCTGTCATCCATATTGCAGGAACATCTTTTCCGATTGGTATTCATACTCGAAAATTACAAATTTCAATGCAAGCTAAGGATATGCATGGCACTCATTAAGTGGTTTTATCGTGTTGTTTTTCTGTTGATTACCTTATCGGCTATATTGGCAGGCTACCTTTATTATTCTATTACGGTTCCGGTGACACTGACGTCTGTAGAAACGTTTGAAGTCCGTGCTGGAGATACCTCTCATAGTTTAGGTGATGAGCTGAATGAAAAAGGTTTGATCGCATATCCTTTTCTTACTCGAGTGGCTTCAAAACTGAACCCTGAATGGGTTCCCAAAGTTGGAAAGTACGCAATCCAGCCTGAAATGAATTTATTGGACATCATGGCGCTGTTTGATTCTGGGCAATCTATTTTTTACTCTATTACCTTGCTGGAAGGCAAAACGACTCAAGACTTCTTGTTGGCGATGAAGGCCAGAGGCAATATCACAATGACTTTGCTGGACTCTTCGAATGAAGAAATAGTCGAAAAATTAGGACTTGAGGTTGAGCATCCAGAAGGGCAGTTTTTCGCGAATACATATCGTTATCATGAAGGTGATACTGATGCTAGTATTTTAAAGCATGCTCATGAACTAATGACGCAAACATTGACAGATTTATGGAAACATAAAGCGCCAGACTTACCTTATAAATCAGCGTATGAAGCCTTGGTTATGGCGTCAATTATTGAAAAAGAAACGGGTGTGCCGGATGAGCGACCTTTGATCGCTCAGGTATTCATTAGTCGACTAAAAAAAGGCATGCGGCTGCAGACTGATCCGACGGTAATTTACGGCCTAGGAGATTCGTTTAAAGGTAATTTGACCCGCAAAGGTTTGCAAGATTCGTCTCCCTATAATACTTACCGATTTTATGGTTTGCCGCCATCGCCTATTGCTAATGTTGGCCGTGAAGCCATCGAGGCGGCATTGAACCCAGAACAAACCAAAGCCTTGTATTTTGTCGCTAAAGGGGATGGCACCCATGCTTTTTCTAACACTCTAATAGAGCACAATCAGGCCGTAAGAAAATATCAGTTTAAGCGTCGAGAAGATTATCGATCGACTCCAAAAAATGCGAAATAGAGGGGTTGGTGTATGAGAGGTAAATTTATTTCGCTTGAAGGTGGAGAAGGTAGCGGTAAAACAACGGCTATTCACTTTATTCGTCAGTGGCTAGAGTCTCATAATATCTCTTACATACTGACCCGAGAGCCTGGTGGCACACCTCTGGCGGAAGAGATACGTCAGTTGATATTAACGCCTAGAGAAGAGCCAGTGAATGATGTCACTGAGTTGTTGCTTGTGTTTGCCGCCAGAGCCCAGCATTTGGCAGAAAAGATACAGCCCGCATTAGAGAAAGGCACATGGGTGATCAGTGATCGCTTTTTAGATTCGAGTTATGTTTATCAAGGTAAGGCGCGCGGTGGTGACACTAAGGTTTTAGATCAATTAGCCAGTTGGGTCGTTGGTGACAACAAGCCGGATGCTACGTTGGTTTTAGATGTTCCTGTTGAATTGGGTCAAGAACGCGTAGTACAGCGTCAACATCAAGACCGTTTGGATAAAGAATCCGTACTCTTTCATCAAAAAGTACGTGATGGTTTTCTTGAGTGCGCAAGCGCAGATCCACACAGAGTCAAGGTGATTGATGCGAGCCTATCTTTAGATGCTGTGCAAAAACAAATTGAAGACCAGTTGATGCAGCTGAGTAAAACGTGGTCTGGTGATGAATAGATGACAACGATTGCTCATTGGTTGATTCCTTGTTTGCGACAAGTTCAAGTGCTGAAACAAACGAATAGTCTGTCTCATGCTTTGTTAGTGACGGGGGCGGATGGCGTAGGGCAAGAGCAACTTGCTCGTGAAAT
>CAXBGJ010000347.1:0-2707 GCA_963975045.1 uncultured Marinomonas sp.
CATGGCCGAGATTTAGACATGAACTTCGATTTTGGCCAAGGCCCAGTAAAACTGCGTGATAAAGCAGAAAACATGCTCGATGCCCTGACGGAAGTAGCGGATTTTTTATCCACTAAAACAGGCAACCCTGCTTATAAACAAGCGATTGAGGTTCAAAAAGAAAAACTAACCAACGAAGCCCTTTTGCCTTCCGCTTTGCTTTTAGAGCGCAGTAAAGCAGAACAAGGTTACCAAAGTGCCATGCTGGCTTTATCAAAAGAACAACAAGCAAACTGGATGGCTTGCCCTTTATCCGACGAATTAACGCACGAATTTATGCAGAAAGCAGAACGTTCATTACGCGAGCAAGAAGCCATTGAAGCGGCGGATGAAGTGGATTTTGACACCTTCTTAAAAGGCTATTTAACACCGCAATAAAATTGCCGTACGCTATCCACTAGATGTAAAAAAAGCCTCATAAGAGGCTTTTTTTCGTTAACGCAAGCAAACTTGCCGCTTTAAGCATTGGGCGAAACGGGAATGCCTTCAAGGTTATCAAGCACTAACCATTCAGCCAGCTTGATACGCAAATCATCAACTCCGTCACCACTCAACGATGAGAAGGTCTGTACGGTGCCATCAACGCCATGTTCTTTAATCGCTTTTTGAACGGCTAACATAGTTGATTTTGCGGGCCCACGTTTTAGCTTGTCCGATTTTGTTAATAAGACATGCACCTTCATACCATTGGACTTAGCCCAGTCCAGCATCATTTCATCAAACTCTTTTAATGGGTGGCGGATATCCATTACTAAAACAACACCAGCCAAAGAGCGACGATTCATCAAATAGTCTTGCATGTGTGCCTGCCAGACTTTCTTCATAGCAATAGGAACTTTTGCAAAACCGTAACCTGGAAGGTCAATTAAACGACGATCTTCAACGTTTATCCCAAAGCAATTAATAAGCTGAGTTCGACCCGGTGTTTTTGAAGTCCGCGCTAACTTTTTTTGGTTCGTAAGGGTATTTAATGCCGTCGATTTACCGGCATTCGAGCGGCCTGCAAATGCGACTTCTACACCTTGGTCTAGAGGACATTGAGAAAGCTTCTCAGCACTCTTAATAAAGTGTGCGGACTGGAAATTTGAGTCAAAAGGGGTCATAAGTTGATATTCGTCAGTAGATTCGGATTCGGATTGGCATTCATATTTATTTCGTTAGCTGTATATAATGCCAGCAAACACGCTGATATGCCATGTTAAACCATGAAAGTCGCCAGAATCACGCTAATTGAACCAATCCAAGACCGATATGCTTTATATTTATGATAAAAACGCCTAAAAAAAATTTTCGAAGAAAATTTTCCATGTAAATTTTATGTAAACTTACCGAGAAAATAGAACCTTCGACCTTAAATGGAATCGTATTTTGTTGCAATTCTGTGCATGATATAAAAATACTTTGATTTACATGATTAGGAGCTACACATGATAAAGCTGTTTTCAGCGCTGATACTTTCTTCCTTTATCTCACTTACGGCCGTCGCCGCTGAGTACAGTGATGGTAATGGCTACACAACCATAAAGACGCCGGTTCGCACCAGCGACCCTAGTAAGATAGAAGTGACTGAAATTTTTTGGTACGGATGCCCACACTGTTACAAACTTGAACCTATCACTCAAGCTTGGGAAAAAAATACACCAAGCGATGTTGACTTCAAATTCCTACCTGCCGTTTTCGGCCGTGGTTGGTTAGCGCATGCAAAAGCCTTCTACGTGGCAGACTTACTTGGTATTGAAGATAAACTGCGTGCCGATCTTTTTAATGCTATCCATGTTGAGCGTCGTAACCTAAACTCTGAAGACGCACTTGCTAGCTTTTTTGTAAACTATGGCGTTAGTGAAGATGAGTTTCGTAAACAGTACGACTCTTTTGCTGTAAACAGCCGTTTGAGTCAGGCCGACGCGAAAATACGTGCTTATGGCGCTCGTGGTGTTCCTGGCATAATCGTCAATGGCAAATATTTAGTGTCAGCAGAAACCGCTAATGGCAATGGCAATATTTTTAAAGTTGTCGATTTTCTAATCGAAAAAGAACGTCAAAAATAATATAAAATGAGGCGATATGACGGAATCATCAAGTGATAAACTGATTGAAGTATTACGTAAAGCGGTTTCCAGAACCAGCATGCTGGCAGAAGGAAATGACCCTGAACTTGATTCCGTTGTTCGCCAAATTCGCCAAGCCGTCAATAAAGGCGCAAAGGCCCAAGAAATACAAGATGTGCTCAACAATGCAGAGCCGCTCTTAATCAAAAGTGACGAGGCCCTAACAGATAGAGCCAAGCAAGTTCGCAGTACATTACAAGAGTTGATTGACCTGCTCGAAAGACAAACAAGTAAAAGAGTCCCTCAAAATGAAAAAAAGCAGCTCGAAGCTCAAATACGTTCGAACTGGCAAGTATCATCACAATGGCCTCAGCTTCTAAAAGGCTTTTTAACACTTGCAGAAAACACGTTAAATCAACCTGAAGATGCAATAAACCAATCAAAGAGTTCATTTTTAAAACGCTTCTTTAACCGGAACTCTGATTCAGCAACTAAGAATAACGATCAAGAAATCATGATACAAATTAGCCACACTTTTGCTGGGCTAATGAATAATTTATCGCTTCCAAGCATCTATGATGAAGACATCGTTGATCTTAAAAGAGCATTACTGGGAAATA
>CAXBGJ010000348.1:0-2689 GCA_963975045.1 uncultured Marinomonas sp.
GTTTGGACCCGCTACCTCGATGCTTTCAATAGGGGCTTTTTTTAATGCACCATGTTTCGATTTCGCAATGACAAGGCTGTTTACAACCGCCTCCGCGTCTAACCCAGAACCATCATGAAACTGTACGCCCTCACGCAATGTAAACGTCCATTTTGTAGCGTCTTTACTAACCTGCCATTGTGTAGCCAAGGCAGGAATTAATAAGCCGTTTTCACCTACATCCAGTAAAGTTTCCAGCACTTGCATGCGACTGTAGATGTAACCATTTTTAGAAGGGTCTAGGCTGGTAAACTCAAAGGCCGCACTAATCGCCAACGTATTAGACAAGGTGGGTTTAGCGAAGGTGTTGCTGGTAGCCAACACAATTCCTAGTACAAAAACACAAGTCACCATTCGTCTAAAAGAAATTATTACACTCATATTCGTATTATCCACAACTTAAAAAGTTATGATATAACATAATAAATATAAACAACAATCATTTGAGAATGAATTCTATTTAAATGAAAAAATGCCACACACACATAAGCCAGTTTCAATTAATTGAAACTGGCTTATGGAATAACGCGATACCTAACTCACACCGCCCTAAAGACGACTCTGCATTATTCGTTATTTAAAAACACGCTTTCTCACCCCTTCAAGACGCTTCATGATGGCATCTAGACGTTCATGTTTTACCATAAACTCTTGGAAACCTTTCATACCTTCTTGAGCCATGCTTGGGTCCGTATCACGGTCATAAAACTGAGCCGTACCGGACGAATTATTCAGCATGTCTACACCTTTATTTAAAAAGTAATTATCAGGCGCATGGGCTTTTTTGTGCGGAGGAATTTGTAACAACGCCGCATTCACCAAGGTTTGATTATCAGCACGCGCCATAAACTCTAAGAATTTACGAGCGTCTTTTTTATTCTCCGCTTTGGCAGGAATATGAATCGTATCCATTGGCGCGTCTTCAGCCATACCAACCGCTGGATCAATTTGTGGGAACTGGAAGAAGCCCATTTTCCCATCAAGCTCTTTCGGGAAGTTCGGTGTAATGAAGTTACCAATCAAGTACATCGCTGCTTTGCCGTTGTACATAAAGGGTTGCGCTTCTTGCCAAGAGTATGAAGCATGGTTTTCTAAGAAATAGCCTTTATCGACTAACTCTTTCCAGTGCTCAAAGGTCTTACGAACACGAGGATCCGTATAAGGAATTTTCCCATCCATTAAATCAATATGAAAATCCAAACCATTAGTACGCATATTCAAGTAATCGAACCAGCCCGCAGCGGTCCACAAATACTTAGTGCCGATCGCAATGGGCGCTATGTCATTGGCTTTTAGCTTGGCATTTACCGCTAGAAATTCATCCCATGTTTTAGGTTCAGAAAGACCTAATTTATCAAAAATATCTTTTCGGTAATAAATACCCCATTGATAATAAGTGTAAGGAATACCTCATTGTTTATCATTTATTGTCATCGCTGGTGTTGCAGAGGGCATGTTTGCTTTCAGATCTTCTTTTTTCCAAACATCGCTCACGTCTTCAAACAAACTGCGATCAACAAGCTGAAAGCCACCATGGTGTACGTGACTCACGATCAAGTTGAGGCTATGACATTAGCCGACAAAATCGTCGTATTACACGCTGGTAATGTAGAGCAAGTTGGCTCACCACTAGCGCTTTATCATAATCCAGCAAATGAATTTGTCGCCGGTTTTATTGGCTCCCCAAGAATGAATTTTCTCGATGGAAAAATTATTAGCATAGACAAAGCGGATCTTGCTGTAATCAATATTGCAGGACAGATAATCGAACTGAAAGTAGACGGTACTAAAGTATCGGTTAATGAAACAGTAAAACTGGGTATTCGTCCCGAGCATGTGAAGGAAAGCATCCAAGAAGCGGATGTAACGCTGGATATTGATATTGACGTGGCCGAACACCTTGGTGGCCTAACCTATCTTTACGGTCAATTCGAAGGGTATAAACTCACCATTGAAGTCAGCGGTTCGAACCTCACTCGCAACGGCGAACATATACAAGTAGGTATCAAAAAAGAAGACTGTTACTTATTTAACCGTGATGGCGAAGCGCTGATTAATCGCCTCGTTCCAGCACGATAAGAAACCTACCATGTGAGTAAAAACAAAAAAATGCCTTCATACTTTGTATGAGGGCATTTTTATTATCTTGGTTTTTAACTCGTTATTAACTGCGTTAGTAACCGTGCCATTAAGATAATGTCAAAATGATTTTCGCGACTTCGTCGTAACTCTCCACCACCCAATTAGCACCGGCATCAATAAGCCGTTTCCTATGATTAGGGTACTTAGCATGAGACCCAGCCGTAATGCCAATACACAACATACCCGCACTTCTTGCCGCTTGAACACCCGCAGGGCTGTCTTCAATGACCAGTGTATGCTCCGCGGGAAGTGCCATTTTTTCAGCCGCAAACAGGAATAAATCCGGTGCCGGTTTTCCATTCGTCACCATCGTCAAAGTAGGCACCATGAGCACAAGTCATTTTGTACGATTTTTTAAAGCCAATATGCACCAAAGCTTCAATCAATATCTTAATGAAGTGAGGATAGGACACGCTTGTTCCTTATTAATTAGCAGCGAACAGCCCGTCGCTCTTATTGCTGAAAAAAGTGGTTTTTCTAATCAATCCAATTTCAATCGACAATTTAA
>CAXBGJ010000349.1:0-2680 GCA_963975045.1 uncultured Marinomonas sp.
TAGGCTGTTCAAGAAAGTATTCTATCCGTTCTTCCACTTCGTCGGAGATTTTGCCGCCTTGCGCAGAGAAAAACTTAATACCATTATCAATGTAAGGATTATGAGAAGCGCTAATAACAATCCCTGCACTTGCGCGAAAAGTACGCGTTAAGTATGCGATCGCAGGCGTTGGCATTGGGCCAACCAAACGCACATCAGCACCTGCGGCAACAATGCCAGCCTCAAGCGCTGATTCAAACATATAACCAGAAATACGCGTGTCTTTACCGATCAAAATCTTCTTGTCGTTTTCTTTAAAAACCTGTCCTGCAGCCCAGCCTAACTTAAGCATAAACTCTGGCGTAATGGGCGCCGTACCAACTTTCCCACGAATTCCATCTGTACCAAAATATTTACGCATTAAACTTCTCTCTCAATACGAGACATTAGTGCCAGCATTTCAACATGCGGTCTAACATCATGAACCCTAAAGATACGAGCCCCCTTTGAATAGGCAGAAGCATTTGCTCCCATAGTGCCATAAAGGCGCTCTTCAACTGGTAGATTTAACACATCCCCTATCATAGTCTTTCTAGAAAGACCGACAAGAACGTCAAACCCTAGCTTTTTAATTTTTTCAATATGATTTAGCAATGACAAATTATGGGAAAGTGCTTTTCCAAACCCAATACCTGGATCCAAAATCAAATGAGAACGAGCAATACCAACCGACTCACACTCTATGACTCGTGACATTAAATAATCCGCAACATCATCCACCACTTGCACATACTCAGGAGCATCTTGCATTGTTTTTGGCATACCTTTCATATGCATCAAACAAATCGGCAGATGTGTCTTTGCTGCAGCCAGCAACGCCCCTTCTCGCTCAAGCGCTCGGACATCGTTAATTAGACCCGCACCCAATTCCGCAGCCCCTCGAATCACCTCAGCCGTACTGGTATCAACCGACACAACAATATCGAACCGCCGCTTAATCGCATCAACAACAGGCAGAACACGATCAAGCTCTTGCTGAGTAGCAACAGAGACAGCGCCTGGACGAGTTGATTCGCCTCCAACATCAATAATACTAGCGCCTTCTTGAATCATTTTTTCAGATTGTCGCAAAGCACTATCCAAGGAGTTAAAAACGCCCCCATCGGAAAAAGAATCAGGAGTAATATTTAGTATCCCCATAACATGAGGAAGGGACAAGTCTAACGACCTGTCCCCAAAGGACATTAACGACATGAAAAGACCATATCAAAAATCAATAACACAAGTTATTCACTCGCAGGCTTAGGTGCTTGACTCGGAGTTTCATCTTGTTCATCTGAATCTACCTTTGATGAAGGAACCTCATCAGTTGATTCAGCTTGATCGCCTTTTGGTGGATTAGCCCCTGGATCAGACCAACCTTCAGGAGCCGAAGGCTTATTACCATCCATAATTTCTTTAATTTGCTTAGCATCAATCGTTTCATACTGCATCAACGCTTCAGCCATCACTTCCAGCTTAGAACGGTTGTCATTCAGTATTTGCGTTGATTTCACGTAACAACGATTAATAATATCTTGCACTTCAGCGTCAATTATCTTTCCGGTTTCAGGCGAGAAGTAATTAGCTTTACTGCCCGTTGGCCCAGCAATAAAACCACCGCTATTGTTATCATCTTCTTCGTAAGCAAACGGACCAAGCTTCGCAGACAAGCCCCACTTCGTTACCATGTTGCGAGCAATACTCGTAGCACGTTCAATATCATTTGACGCGCCGGTAGACACACCATCGAAGCCGTGAACAATTTCTTCCGCTATTCGACCGCCATAAAGACTACAAACCTGACTCTCAAGCCCTGTTTTACTCACGCTGTATTTATCTTCTTCTGGCAAATACATAGTGACACCAAGAGCGCGACCACGAGGAATAATAGAGACTTTATACACAGGATCATGCTCTGGCATTAAGTAACCAACAATAGTATGACCCGCTTCATGGTAAGCCGTGTTTAATTTTTCTTTATCGCTCATCACCATGGTTTTGCGCTCGGCACCCATGAGGATTTTATCTTTTGCTAGTTCAAGCTGCTCCATATTCACCAAGCGTCGATTAGAGCGCGCTGCAAATAACGCAGCCTCGTTAACCAAGTTAGCCAAATCAGCACCAGAGAAACCAGGTGTACCGCGAGCGATGTTTTTAGGTTCAACATCATCATCACAAGGTACTTTACGCAAATGCACCTTCAAAATCTGTTCGCGACCACGAATATCCGGCAAACCAACTTGCACCTGGCGATCAAAACGACCAGGACGCAACAATGCCGGATCCAATACATCTGGACGGTTAGTCGCTGCAATAACGATAATACCTTCGTTACCTTCAAAGCCATCCATTTCAACCAACAGTTGGTTTAACGTTTGCTCACGCTCATCATTACCGCCGCCCATACCGGAACCACGATTACGACCTACTGCATCAATTTCATCAATAAAAATAATGCATGGTGCATGTTTTTTTGCCTGTTCAAACATATCACGAACACGCGACGCACCCACACCAACAAACATTTCTACGAAGTCAGAACCAGATATAGTAAAGAACGGCACTTTCGCTTCGCCTGCTATCGCTTTTGCAAGCAAAGTTTTACCAGTACCCGGAGGACCACACATCAAAATACCGCGAGGTATTTTACCGCCTAGGC
>CAXBGJ010000350.1:0-2674 GCA_963975045.1 uncultured Marinomonas sp.
AAAACATCAAGCAAAACAATGTTGAGCTGTTTCAGCATCTTCGCCGCGACAAGCAAACTATGGAAACCCTTATGGTTCTAGCTAATGCCACTGGCTTTGATGGTATTGTATACAAGATGCTAGGCCGAAAGCCAGGCGATGTGATGCCGGCAGAAGACACGTTGGCGGGGTTGGTCGCCGTCATAAAACTCGGTAAAGAGTTGGAGTTTGGAGCGCGCAGGGCGCTTAATATGTCGGCCTATTTACCAGAACAACAAGCCGCCAAAGAAGACGCATTTAAAAAACTGCGCATTATGATGACCATTACATCGAACCTTGCCGCACAAGTTTCGGGCAACGTATCAGAGTACGGTCGTGGGCTAGCCATTATCTCCCAGGTGAACAAAATCGAGGGCATGGACCTTAGCACTTATGCAGCCAGCTTAGATGACTTTGTTGCCGAAATGGATGAAGGCCTGATTGACTACCAGCTTCACACTTTTTTGAATTTAAAAGGACCAAATGCAAAAACCAAATTTGCTGAAAAGGGTTGGGGCGCAAAGACCTACGATTTTGCGATGGAAAACTACATAAACGCATTACTCTCTTCGCCAGCGACCCACATGGTAAACATGGGCGGTAACGCTTCATTCCAAGTCCTTACGCTGGCGGAACGCGGTTTGGCTGGGGTGATTGGTAACATCCGCACGATGGGCGGTTTGCGTGGTGACGTAGGCGACCAGCGCTACATGGGTGAGGCTGCCGCTGAAGCTTATGGCTTAATGATGGCGCAAAAGGATGCGCTAATCCTGATGACAAGAACAATGATTACTGGCGATAGCGCCGATTATGTCACTAAAATTGACCTTCGCACCCGACGCGCGCTGGGCAGCACCGACAATTTGTTAGACGTAGCGGAATCGATTTCTAACGGCGAATACGTTAAATCAGCAATTGACACTTTGGGCATAGCCACAAGGTTGCCTGGGCGTTTCTTGGCCACTGAGGACGAATACTTTAAAGTCATTACAATGCGCCGCGTCCTATATCGTGAGGCCCATCGCGCAACGCAGATAGCATATACCAGCGCACGAAAAACTGGTAAGTCTCGGGAACAAGCAAGGGCAATATCCGAGGCCGCTTATCTAAAAGTTATGACTAACACCCCTAAAGAAATATCCGACATGATGACAATCGAAGCCAGGAAGATGACGTTCCAAGGCCAGCCGGAAGGTTTTTTGGGTCGTATGGGGGGTCCAATCCAAAGCGTACCTGGAATGAAAACGGTCATACCATTTTATAATACTCCAACAAATGTGATGAAGGAGGTGTTTGATAGAACTTTAAATTTCTCTCCGGTTTATCGCGCTCTAATGAACTCTGTTAAAAATTCGGGCGTCCCTGGCTCACAAGGAATTAATGCTGCGCCAATATCGGGCGTTGAATTAGACGATGCACTGGCCAAGCTTGCGCTTGGTAACACGATTGCAATGTCTATGTTTGCTTTGGCCAACGGCGATTACGGCGACGATATAATTTTTACTGGTGGCGGTCCTTCAGATTTTGCCACCGATAAAATCACGCGAGGTGGACAAAATATTCCAAAATACTCAGCAGGATTTAAACAGGATGACGGCTCGTACAAGCACGTTACTTTCAGCCGGTTCGACCCCATATCAGGCATGTTGGCCGCTGGGGTAGATATGGCAGCATATGCAAAATATGATGACAGTTTTTTCCTTTCTAAGGCGTTTAGAGCATATACCTTTGGGATGGCGGACTACGCTTCAAGCTTGCCATTTTTGCAGGGCGTTTCAGAGGTTATGGAAGCGGTTGGCGGTTCATACCAAACTAAAGAAACTAGGCTTGCTAGATTCACCAAGTGGGCCGGCGGCCAAGCTACGACTGTCGGTCTGAATGTAGTCGGCAATCTAGACCGCTCTGTGTTCGGGCTGGGCAGTTATGCATCTGAGTACTTTACGGATGGCCAATATCCGCTTCTGTCTTCCAACAGTTTCTATGCAACTATGGAACGCCTTAACGACCCTTATGCCAGCAACACTATGCTGCCACCAGGCAACAGCTCAATAACTGGCGAGCCTTACACTGAGGCACCTCCTTGGCTTCAAGGTGTTTACGGCGCCCTGCAGAAAGCGAAAGCCAGAAATCCTCTTTTTTCAGATCAACTGCCGGACAAGCTAAATTTTTGGGGTGATAGTATGAGAACCGGAGAGGGTAAATTTTCGGAGACATTCAACCCTGTCAGAATTCAAAGTGGTGAATACAGCACCTTGGATCAGGAGCTGATACGTTTGAGCGAGATTGGAGCCGGTTCGTTTTCTTTTCACAGTAAGCGCGTTGGCGGCACTTTGCTAAATGGTGTTCAACACAATGAATTCGTAAAATTTATTAACGAAGCTGATGGCGGCGAAAATTTTGTGGGCGACCTTGGGTATGACAGTGAGGGTACGTTGCTCAATGCCTTAAATACAGAAATGAACTCGTCTGAATATTTTGTTTTGCCGACAGATGAAGATAAGTTTGATGCTTTAAATGCTATTCTTGGTGAAAGACGAAAAGCTGCGAGAGGGAAAATGCTTGCGAGTGATGAACTTCTTTCCGAACTTAGTGGACCAAAGTAGTGACAAAACTGTGGATAAAGTGTACAAAGACTAAAAGTAAGGATTGGTAAATG
>CAXBGJ010000351.1:0-2635 GCA_963975045.1 uncultured Marinomonas sp.
AAATCGGCGTTGTACTGCCAACACGTTCAATGGTGCGTTCTTGTAAAACACGCAACAGCTTTATTTGCACCGGAAGTGGCATGGTTTCGATTTCGTCCAAAAATAAAGTACCGCCATTGGCCGCTTCTATTTTTCCAATATGCCGCTTGTTCGCCCCGGTAAAAGAACCCGCTTCGTGGCCAAAAAGCTCGCTTTCAATCAGGTTTTCACTGATACCCCCACAGTTTATGGCGATAAATCGTCCTTTGTTGCGAAGGCTAAATTGATGCAAGGCGCGTGCAACCACATCTTTACCACAACCGGTTTCCCCATAAATAATCGTGTCGACGTTCGCTTGCGCTAGTGATGATATGTGTTGGCGAATATTTTTGATGGCCGCCGATTCGCCAATGATCAGTGCCTCTAGACCTGTTTGTGCGGCAATGTTTTCTTTGAGTTTACGGTTTTCTAATACCAGGTGTCTTTTTTCTGCTGCACGTTGCAGTTGATTGATAAGCTGAGCGGGTTGCAGGGGTTTTTCTAGAAAATCGTATGCACCTTCTTTCATGGCTTCTATTGCCATGGGAATGTCGCCATGGCCACTCATCAGTAAAACAGGCAGTTCATTATCCAATTCTTGAAGACGAGCCAGCAGACTTAATCCATCCATTTTTGGCATTCGCACGTCGCTTAAAATCACAGCGGAACTCTGCTTGTTTAACAAGGCAATGGCTTTGTCTGCTCTTAAATGACTTTCGACTTGAAAGCCTTCAATTTCTAGCATTTCGGTCAAGGCTTCAATAATGGTTTGGTCGTCATCGATGATAATTATTTTTATTGTATGGTGCATTTATTTTTCTGCCTTTTTTAATTCTAAGGTGAAGCGGCTGCCGTTTTCTGGTGTTGACGTGACTCTAATTTGGCCGCCAAAGTCCTGAACGATGTTGTAGCTAATGGACAGGCCTAATCCGAGTCCCTGACCGACTTCTTTTTGCGTGAAGAAGGGGTCGAATATTTGCTCTAAATTGTCTTCTTCTATTCCTATGCCAGTGTCTTTCACATCGATCATTATTTTGTCATCGTGTTCATAGACGATTATTGAAAGCTGCTTTAATGGTGAGCTGGATAAGGCATCCACGGCGTTACTGATGAGGTTTACCATGACTTGCTCTAAGCGAATGGGTTCGGCAAGAACGAAGACCTTTGAGTCGGTAGCTTGATAGCTGAGCGTGCAGTGTTGTTCTTGAATTTGATTAGACATCAGCTCGATAGCATCTTGAATAACCATTTCTAAACAAACGGGTGTGAGTTCTGTGCCGGCAACGCGTGCAAACGCTTTAAGATGCTTGGTGATACGAGTGATTTTTGTTAATAACTGCCGAATTTTATCTAAGCTATTTTGAGCCTTGCCTATTTGACCTTGTTCCATATGACGCCCTGCGGTGTGTAAGTGGCTTGCAATGGCGGTCAGGGGCTGGTTTATTTCGTGAGTAATGCCTACACCAAGTTGTCCTAAAGCGGCGAGTTTTCCCGCTTGTACTAATTCGTTTTGCGCTGCTTTTAATTGCGCTTCTGCAGCGACTCTTTCCTCTATTTCAGCCGCGAGTATTTGGTTGGTTCGCTCCACTTCTCTGGCTGTTTGTTGAAAGTACTGGAGGTCTCTGGCCATACTGGAGACTTCATCGTGGCCAACAATGCGTATTTGTGTGTCTAATTGAGAGCTGGCAATGGCTCGCATGTTTTGTTGTAACTCAATGATTCGTTGTAGCACATTGCGGCGCACGTAAAACCAAGAAATGGCGCAGGCGACACTTAAGCTAATCAGAGACAGAAGTAGAATATTACGAATACTGCTGTTGATGGATTTGATCGCGCCTTCTAATGAACCACGAATGCTGGTGTTGGTGTAGTTGGTATATTGGTTAATCTGAGCCGCTAACTGCTGAATGTGTTGTTGGCTATTTTCTAGCAAAAAGCTTTGCTGATACTGCAAGTCTAGCTCTTCATTTTTCAGTTGAAACAGTTCGCCTTGTCGTGAGCTCATCATGATCAAATTGAGTAATGATTGATGTAATTTTTGAGGAACTTGCGGTAACGCGTTCAAGTATTGAGTTATTTCATACCCTAATCTTTCCAATCGTAAAAAGGTGTAATCTAATTCATTAAAAGAAGCGTCGTTGCTGACTTTTTCGATTAAGCCTGAAAAATAATAGAGGCGACGCATGACTTGCTCTAATTCAGGCGTGCGATCTAGTTGATCCACTTGGTCAATCAAGCCTTCAAATAGCGGGAAGACGAATGAAGATTGTTTGGCGATTTCGAGTCTGATGACTTCTCGTCGCTCTACGCTTTGATTTAATAGCGTGAGGCTGTTTTTGATTTGTGTAATGAGTTCAAGAAAGTAACGATTATAATCGGGCAAATTCCGCATCAGTGCATCCATTTCACTGATGGCATCGCTCAGTGCGTTCATGGTGTTTTCTCTGGATATGGAGGCATCACTGGTGACTAGGAGGGGGGCAGTGGCCACAATAAGCCGGCTTTTATCGTTGAGTCGAGCGGCTGCATCTAGACCTGGGATGTCTTGGAGCTTTAGTAAAAGAAGACGATCACTTAGTTGTAGGTAGGTGTTCGTTGCCAATCCGCTGGCCACAAT
>CAXBGJ010000352.1:0-2635 GCA_963975045.1 uncultured Marinomonas sp.
TCCGCGTTATTGTAGATGCTTCTGGCAGTATGCTGATCAGTGATCCTGATAAGCTGACGTCTGAAGCGCTCCGCCTTATATCGAATCTTGCTCCTGAAGAAAAAGCGACCTTAGGTATTTGGTTGTTTGGTGAAGAGCCCCGCGTGCTGTTGCCAGAATCTATCGTCAACAAAGCCAGCAAGTCTAAATTAGCCAGCTATGTCAACAGCTATGTCACGCAGGATGTCAAAACCGATCTAGAAGCCATTATTAAACTCTTGCTGGACACGCCGGACTCAGGAAATTTAGCGCCTGAATTTAACCGCCACTGGATTCTCGTGACGGATGGCATGGTTGACATTAGCTTGGATGAAGCGGTCAATAAAGCCTCGCGTGATCGTATATTGAATGAATTAATGTCCCAACTTGAAGAAAGAGGGATTCACCTTCATACGGTTTCGATGACGGGTTATACCGACAAAGAATTACTTGAATCTCTTTCGCTGAGGACCGACGCCACACATACCGAAGTGGCGATTCCAGAAGATCTACTAGACACCTTTGATCGAATTTTCACGCAAGCATCGCCTTCTGATGAATTGCCGTTTGATGGCAACCAATTTGTTGTGGATGATGCGATCGATGAGCTAACGTTAGTGGTGTTCCATGAGAATGGCATACAACCGCATGTTGTTAAGCCAGACGGTTCACTTTTGTCTCTGGTTAATGATCGTAATGTTTCTGTTGCGGCATCGGACCATTACACACTGATCACAGTGCGTAAGCCGGATGCTGGTGTGTGGAAAGTCGATAATGTGGACCTTGAGCGTAGCAGCATTAGGGTGATTACTAATCTAAGTTCCCAAGCTACTCAAGTTGCTCCTATTGTATTTGTGAATGAACCTATTTATTCAACCGTTGGTTTGTTCCAGAAAAACGTGATTATTAAAGATGATAATATTCTGAATTTGGTAACGGTTAAGCAAACCTTAATACGCCTGAGTGGAGAGCAAAAAGAAACCATTTTGTCCCATGAGATGACTCAGACCAATGGGCAGTTTAAGCAGCGCTTAGAAGGTATTGTTGAACCGGGTAACTATGAATTAGTGAGTCTGTTGGATGGCCAAACATTCTCGCGACAGCTCAGTCAATATTTTACCGTACACCCTGCTATCGACTTTAAAGGCACAAACCCAGGCGGTAACTTAATTGCTTTATCTGCCCATCCAGTGAACCTAAAACTGAATATATTACGTTCAAATGTAAAACTTGAGTTTACCTATAACAATGGCACGATTGAAACGGAAGAGATGCCATTGGTTGGACAAGGTTATTGGGAAAAAATTATTCCAGTGTCCGCGGACGACAATGTAAAAGTTCGAGCTAAGCTGATTGGCATGACTCAAACTGGATTACGTTTTGACTATTGGACACCCTTTTGGCACTTTAGCCGGAAAGGGGATGACGCGCCGACGGTCAGATTGGACGATATTGATCCTACCAGCATGCTATTAATGTCGATTCCTTCATCTAACAGAGACTTGATGCCGGTGATGGTTCTTCCTGCGATCTCGATAGTTAATGAAGCGGAAGAGGACGATACACTATTTTCTGAACCTGATACCGCTGATATTGAAACGTCAGACGTTGATACGATTGTTAAAAAGACAGAGAACTTGTCAAAAACAGAATGGATAATGTACGCCGGTCTAAATCTAGGCGGTATTTTGATTATCGCCGCTGGCGTCTTCTTATATCGACGTATGCAAAAAAACAAAACCCTTAAGAGTGATGAAACAGACGATGTGTGAGTTATTGGGCATGAGTGCCAATGTGCCAACCGATATTTGCTTTAGTTTTTCTGGTTTACGCGCTCGTGGTGGGCGTACTGGTCCTCATAAAGATGGCTGGGGAATGGCAATGTACCGTGATACTAATGTATGGACGCTGCATGACCCAAGCCCTAGTGCAGACTCAGACATAGCCGAAGTGATTAGTAATACATCATTAAAATGTGACATCGTTATTAGCCATATTCGACAAGCCAACGTGGGCGGTGTCTGCTTATTAAACACGCATCCGTTTAGTCGTCTGTTATGGGGGAAAACTTGGTCTTACGCGCACAATGGGCAACTCGAAGATATTCATACTTTGCCAATTCGCCTTAACCATCCACTAGGCAACACCGATTCTGAGCGGGCTTTTTGCTGGATCATTGAACAACTTCAAGCGCGCTTGGGCGAAAGCGAACCATCATTAGACGAAATATCAACCGTACTGTCTGAATTAGCCTTACAACTAAAAAGCCGTGGCGTGTTCAACATGATGCTGTCCGATGGCGTCCGTTTATATTGTTTCTGTACCACCAAATTGCACTGGATCACCCGACGCGCGCCGTTCAAAAAAGCCACCTTATCCGACGAAGACGTCATTATTGATTTCAAAGAAGTCACCACAGACAAAGACGTCGTCACCGTTATCGCTACACAACCGCTAACCCATGACGAAACTTGGCAACAAATGGAAGAGGGCGAACTCTGCGTCTTCGACGGCGGGGAAGTCGTCTGTCAGATCAAAGCGAATCTTTAATTTGGCATGACCTGTTCCCTCCCATTTCTTCAATGGAAGACGGAAGGTGAGAGCAATAAATCACTCA
>CAXBGJ010000353.1:0-2626 GCA_963975045.1 uncultured Marinomonas sp.
GATTTACGAAAGTTTTTACTATCGACCGAAAATGAAAACTAACTAATCTGGACTTCCCAGACTTTACTAGACAAAAAATCAACTTAGATAATGTTCGGAATTTGGGGTCAGATGAGAAATAGATTGGTTTTTCATCTGACCCCAATAGATTCACAATAGATTCATGACCCCAATAGATTCATTCGTCGCCCATTTTAACCAACTATTATTTGCCTCTTAGTGAGGCGTTCTCTTTTACGTTTCACAGTGTGAATGCGACCGAGGGTGTTGGTGTGTTTCGCGTCAGATTACGTCTCGTTCCTCGTCTCATCTGACCTACATGATCGGTTGGGCGAATATTTGCCTGATCACACTCAATCATTTAGATAGGTGTGGGGTAGATGAAAAAAACCGTATTCTTCATTTGCCCCTAACTCACTTACATTAAAAATTGGAGTCTGTAGTCCAGACGCAGACTCCAATTTATCTCAAGTCTATACTCTTGCATATAACTACAATGTAACTACAATGTAAGTCATGGATGACTTAAAATTCGAATGGGATTTCGTTAAAAGCGTATCAAACATAAAGAAACACGGAGTCTCTTTTGATGAGGCAAAGACTGTGTTTACGGATGAGTATGCGCGATTAATTGGCGATCCTGATCACTCGCAAGATGAAGATCGCTTTTTACTGCTTGGTACAAGTATCGAATTTAACTTACTAGTTATTTGTCATTGCATAAGAGAGGCAGAAAGCATTCGTATTATTTCTGCACGTAAAGCAGACAAACAAGAACGTAAGATATATGAGGATTATCGCTATGCGTGATCATTATGATTTTTCAAATTCAATCAAAAACCCTTACGCTAAAAAGCTTAAGAAGCAGGTCACGATAAGGCTTGATGAAGATACTGTTGAGTATTTTAAGGCGCTGGCGGATGACAAGGGTATTCCTTATCAAAGCTTAATCAATTTGTATTTAAGGGATTGTGCGCAGTCACACCGTGACTTGAAGATGGAGTGGCAATAAGTCATTTTCATTCAATCCAAAAAATTGGAGTCTGTAGCGCCTTCTTATTTAAGACGCCCAAGACTCCAATCTATCTCATTTAAATTCTATTCCTTTCCACTCACTGCACGGATGGCGGTGTCTCTGTGAATAAATAACTCACCGCTTGTGCCAGTTTCGGGCTGACGTGTCCGCTGCGCAGTAATGCCCATAGTGGTTGTTTTGCTTCTGGGTGCTGGCTGAGTTCTGCGGCAATTTGTTTAAAGGCGATGTAGCCGTCTTCGCGATGGGCTAGTTTTTCCATGATGATGCGAAGCAGTTGAGGGTTCTGAGCTAACCAGTGAGGGCATTTTGAGGCCAATGCGGCGATAGGATGAAGATCGTCATCGTGACATTCTGCTAGGCTACCAAGTAAACCAAATAGCGGTAGTAATAGCGTGTCGTTTAAATCGGCTCTTGATAAGGCGCGCAAGTAACTCGCCTGCATCAATGCATCTTGTTCTATTTGCAGTTGTTGTATCAGCGTATCTTGTAACGGGCTGGACAGTGTTTCGTGTTCTAGGGCATGACATAAGGCGCTGACAACCGGTTTGGCGGCCTGTTGGATCGCTTTTTGTATGAGTGCTTGGTATTTGTCTTCGTCTACTCTGGCGGCGAGTTCCGCAATGCCTTGAAGTCCTAGTGTCTGCCAGCTGTCGTCTTGTTTTGTTAAGTCTGACGATAGGTGTTTAACAACGTTATCAAAGTAGTTTGAAGGGGCTTTGTGTAAGTCTTTACCGAGTTTTGCATGGAGGCTTGCCATGCGTTCTTGGTCAGGTTTAAACGCATAAGGGCTGTCTTCAAGCGCTTCAGATAATCCCGCTTCTTCGCCTTTGTGCAGTATTTTATCGACGATGCTTTTAATGAAGTGATCGCGTGTTCCTAGGTTTAGGCAGCCAGTTTCGTCTAGAGGCAATTTGAGAAACCAAATTACGCCTTGTTCTACGGTGTCTTCTTTTGTCGCATTTTTGCTTTTTAACAAGCAAGCTAACCAAGCATGTTGGCGAAATGGAAAAGGGTAGGCTTGCTGTTTACGATCAAATTGCACGGCTTGTTGGGGCGTTATTTTGCTAATGCTGCGGCCTAGGTCGTAGTAGGTTACATCGCAACCGACCATGTCGAATAAGTCTGAGAGAGATTCAATGTTGCTCATGATAAAGTATTGGCTCATGTTGCCGATAAGCGTTTTAGTGTGCCGTTATCGGTTTGCTTTTATATGTGAGTTAAAGATACGTTATCTTACCGCTTTTTAAAGGGGAAATCAGGTTGAAAGAAGCCTTTTCTGCTCATCATGTTTTGGCCGATTTGTTGATAGATTTGCAAGTGGCGATGCAAGACTGTGGCGTTTGGGAATGTGAAGCGCCCACTCAAGCTGATATGCAAAGTAGTGAGCCTTTTTGTATTGATACGATGGCTTTTGAGCAATGGTTGAAGTTTGTGATGATTGAACGTTTTAAAACAATGCTGGAAATGGGCGCTGATTTACCTGCGAGTTGTTATATATCACCGATGGCTGAAGATGCTTTTAAGGATCGAGACGAAGGAAAAGTGATTCATATCGTGAACTGTTTGAATCGAATTGATCGGCATTTAAGT
>CAXBGJ010000354.1:0-2619 GCA_963975045.1 uncultured Marinomonas sp.
AACGAGACGCACATTTTCTTGGACATGAGACGTAGTCATAGCATTCTCCTTGGCTTACTTATAATTCGGCCAAAATTTTTGTATTTTTCTCTGTTTCGTATTAACTCCGTTAATTGTTAAGTTACTGCTTTCACATTTTGATTTTTCATTTCTTTATCCCTTGGTAGTTGAAGAAAAGCAGAAAAAGCACTGCTTGGTGCCATTATGACACCACACAAAAACAAATGTCAACATGTTGCCAAAATGGCACCACTAAAACCACTTCACTAGCCACAACAGCACTCCAATACCCTGCTTTGCTGTCGCCTCGTGCGGTGACTTTACCGATGGACCAGTTGCCTTTTGAATCTATTGGAATCAGATGAAAAACTAATCTATTTTTCATCTGATTCCAAATCCCCTAATCCAATCACGACTCTTGGGACCGCGAACACGTATGGCCAAAGTCACGAGGATTCAAGAAACAAAGCCAAGACGGTTACACCGATCTTCACCACTTGCGCCCTGCTGACCGAAATATAAACGGTGCGCACAGCAATTATGGATACGACATGGGCGGCGAACCTTTCTACGACACGTTAGGCGATGGCAGCAAAGTCTTCAGTGGCACCTATGTAGACAAAGCCAATGAATCGTTTGAACCGACCGATCGAGCCAAAGGCCAAATCGCCCGCATGGTTTTTTACATGGCCACCCGTTACGAAGCGGGCGACAACGCCTCACCCGAAAACATGCCAGACCTGATCATAGTAGACAGGAACAAAAAGCAAAGCGGCCAACCTAGCATCGGCGATCTTTGTACGCTGGTTGCGTGGAACGACGAATTCATCGTCACCGACTTTGAAAAGCGTCGTAACGATCGAGTGGAAGAACTACAGGGAAACCGCAATCCGTTTATCGATCATCCTGAGTTCGTGAAAGCGATATGGGCGAGTAAGTGCCCTTAAACCGTTAGCAATGATGCCAGATGAAACATTGCTAATTTTCATCTGGCTCCAAACTCACAGATATTTCTCTAAGAGCTTATCTTCTTTAGAACAGGATCAAGAATCTGAGCCATCATATCATCCATATCTTTGTCAGAAATCTTTCTCATTCGTTGGTGCTTCTCAGCAATTTTTCGCTTAACACCATTCATCGTCTTTTTATTTACTCGCTTAGAAAGAGTCACTAAGTCTTTTTCAAACACCTCTAATGACTCTTTGTAAGCAAGGTTAGTAAAACTGCTTTTAAATGCAACAAAATTTGGATCATCAGAATTCGGATCATCAAAAGAGTGTTCGTTGATTTTTTTTAAAAATCCAACTAAAAAAGTATTATTTGAAAGCTCGAATGCTAACAATGGGTCTATCATTGATAGGTCATCAACAGACATATTGTATTTTCCATATAGTTCATTCCCATTATTAATTGGCATTAGTTTAAGAAGGTATATAGACATGTCGGACTTAAAGCCTTCTGGTATCACTTCATTAGGCAATTTCCTTTTTATACCAGAAATATATGCATCAACATATTCTTCAGATAGTAGAAAACTAGATGCGGAAATTTCATTCCAAACTGAAAGCAGACCAAACAGGGATTGGTTAAGCTTGCTATGGACAGCTTTTCTTTCTTTATGTCTAAATGAAACAAAGCTTATGATCGAACCTAGAAAAGCACCGATTACAATGGAAATAATAGGAATCAAAACACACCCTCAGCAAATAATTTAAATAAGTACATTTGCACTTAAAAAGATGGCCAATTCCATCTACCCTAAACTAAAGCTATCTTTTTAACCTATGAAAAACAACAACTAAAGCCCACCTAGGTGGGCTTTTTTGCACCTGCCACTTAGAAGTCTACAAAGTTGCGTTGGGCGTAGTCTTTGACGCGGGTGATGTTGTCGTTTACCCAATCTGGTGTGCGTAGTTGGGCGATTTGAGTTTGGTACATGCGGACGGCTTGGATTAGGTCGATGAGTTCTTTTGATGGAACGACGACGGGGTCGCTGTCGAGTTGCATGGATTTGACGATGTTGTTGAGGAGTTGGTATTTGTCGGTTTCGAGGAGTGCCGTGTTGGGCGTGGTGGCGGGAAGGTGTTTCTGCTCGATGAGTTGTTTTTCGCAGTCCATGAAGTAGCGGCGGGCTTGTTTGCCCTTCTCGTTGCGTTCAACCATGGCCAGTTCTTTTGCCATGTCTAGGGTGAGGAAATAGTCTTTTACTTTTTGTGTCCTAGATTTTGAGCTCGCCCGTTTGGGGGAGCTCAAATTTTCAACGCACATAAAGTCTCCACCTTCAATAAAACCATATTGGTTAATACGTGCTTTTATCCAAGTATTAAAATCGCGGCCTAATTCAAGAAAGGTATGAAGATCACGAGCGTTAACGGTATCAAGAGTTTGCTCGTTGATAGAGCGAGTGTGAAGTGTAATAAGCTGCATAGCCATCTATGGCCTCCTACGGTCAAAAGTTTGACCACTCTCTGAGGTGGTATTCTCAAAGGGTGGTGGATCTAAATCAGGATACCACTGCCGCCCGTAGGAACGGCCCAGCCGAAGCTGGCCCAACAAAGACCCACCATAACAGGCGGACTCCGGCCACAAAAAAACACGCGGTGCGTGTTTTAGGCCGCT
>CAXBGJ010000355.1:0-2609 GCA_963975045.1 uncultured Marinomonas sp.
AAAAAAACATTAAGAGCAAAGTGTCTTGAGGCGGCTCAAAAATTGGCGCGTATTTCTGCGGCCGATGATGATGGTTATTGTCAATGCGTTTCTTGCGATCCAGACCAAGCCCATAGTTGGGGTCATTGGAAAGAGATGCATGGAGGTCATTTTATTTCGAAAGGCTCATCTTCTTATCATGCGCTTGATTGGGAATTTAATATTCATCCACAGCACCCCAACTGCAACATTTTTCTCATGAAGCATGGTTCTGCGGAGGCTTGGTACACGATATGGATGAATGATCAGTATGGCGATGATTATGTCAAACAAATGCTAAGAGATAAGCAAAAAATAAAAAAGCTCTATGCGGCTGATTATCGAGAAATGTTAGCTGATTTTAACGAGCAAATTAAATTCCACGAGAAAAGGCTTGGCGAATAATGGCAAACAGGCTTACAGAAAAGGAAGTTACAGAGCGCGTTGATCATTGGCGAGATTGCGACCAAAGCAGTCAGGTCGCTTGCGAACGGTTTGGCATAAATCGTCGGTCATTTGATAGGTTTTTAGATAAGTACAGCAAGGAAGTAAAAGAGAGCGCAATTAGTAAAGGCGTATTTGACCAAACCAAAATTAAGAAAATTGCAAAACCAAAAAAAGGCCAAGTGAAACGCTTTATTTTAACGTGCGCCCAAAACAACACAGATATTCATTACCAATTTTTTAATAATTTAAAGGCTTATGCTGTAAAGATTGACGCAGAGATCAAGGTAAGCCGCTTTACATACAATAAAAATGCGTTCCAAAAAAACCGGAAACAGGGCGATACTGACACAACATCTGAAACATATTATGACCCACAAATTGCAAAGTATGTTTGCGACAATATCGAGCGATTAGCGCCAACATTAGTTTGGTGCGGCAACCTTCAAATTTCACCAACAGCAGTACAGCCAATGTCAGGGTTAGATGATTACACTGGCGCAGATTCAAGCATTATGCCGCATACACGTGTAGCGATGAAGCCAGTCCCAACGCCCCGCCTGTTCAGAACTAAACATATGTACACCACCGGATGCTGTACTTTAAAAAATTACATAATGGCTAAATCAGGTCAAAAAGCAGAATTTCATCACACCTTTGGGGCATTGATTGTTGAGGTGTTGGCTGATGGTAGTTGGTTTATTCGACAGCTTGTAGCAGATAAAGAGGGCACTTTTCACGATCTTGATGTTGAGGTAAAAGATGGTTTTGTTTCTAATTCTGGTTGTGTAGAAGCGATACAGTGGGGCGATATCCACTTGGCTCATATTGACTTAAATATTCAGCGAATGTTTTGGAAAGGTGCTAATTCGGTTATTGACTTGCTCAAGCCTAACGTACAGTTTTTCCATGATTTAATTGACGGCCACTCTCACAACCCTCACGAAGCAAAAAACCCATTACGTCAATATCAGAATTTCATTTCTGGAAATAATTGTGTTCGCACAGAGTTTGAAAATGCCAAGTGGTTTTTAGATTTTGAGGCTCATCGCGACTGGTGTAAGTCTTATGTTATTTGGTCAAACCATGACGAGTTTATGCGTCGATGGTTGCACGAATCAAATTATAAAAGCGATCATGTTAATTCAAAGTTTATTCTTAAAAATGAGTTACTTGCAAGAGAGCAAGCAGATCGTGGGGAGTCGGTTTCTTATTTTAGAAACGCTTTAGACAGCCAAAAATCTACAGTGTTAACCAGTGACGAGGGTAATCTAAGCATTAAAGGGGTGCTGTGCGATTTTCACGGCCACAACGGTTCGGGTGGCTCTCGCGGGTCGGCAATGGGCTTTTCAAAAAGTGGACATAAGACAATGACTGGGCATAGCCATTCGGCTTGGTGGATAGCAGGAGCAACTAGCGCGGGGACTTGTTCAAACTTATA
The DNA here is from genome assembly GCA_963975045.1 of uncultured Marinomonas sp. Lineage (GTDB taxonomy): Bacteria > Pseudomonadota > Gammaproteobacteria > Pseudomonadales > Marinomonadaceae > Marinomonas. The sequence goes on from CAXBGJ010000355.1 coordinate 1,904, forward strand.
TCTTGGCTACAACAACGGTCTTTCTTCTTGGTCACACACATTTACGGTTTTATATAAATCCGGCAAGCGATGCCAGGTAACTGCTAACGCTAAAACAGGAAAATGGAGAGCTTGATGCAAGTGCAAGAGATGGAGGGATTTAGCATGGGCATGAGTACAGCGACGGCCAGTGTTTCAGTCAAAAAAGAACACTCTGAACGCGACCTTAAATCAATTAAACGATTCATTGATGCGCTATTGGAGCGCAAAAAAGAGGCAAAGAATGATTAATTTTCAACCAGATTATCAGGATTGCGTAGACAACGAATGGGATGACTTGACTCAAAAGTATTGGAACATTGTGGCAACAGCAAAAGGTGATGTTAAAAGAAACGCCTTACTTTCGCTAAGAGATGAAGTCACTGCAAGGTTGCTGACACTGCCACCATCAGAGGAGGAGGTATTAAACCGCAACCCTCAGATGATGGATTCGGATGATTAAAGCACTGAGGGTGATGATCGCTATTCCGATAGCGTTAATAGGGTTCTTAATTGTTGCCTTATCGACTGTACTTGTTTGGTCGGGGGCATACATCGTCAATTTTGCACAATGGATGAGCGAGTAAATATGAGTGAACTGATGGCTATGTTGACGGCAAGCGCACCACCTTTAAACTCAATCAGAGGATCATCACGCGCAAAGATCACTGCCTCTGATGTGGCGGCC
>CAXBGJ010000356.1:0-2553 GCA_963975045.1 uncultured Marinomonas sp.
GGATCATCAAGCAATGGCAAAATAGTCATGGCAACGGTGAAAGGCGATGTTCACGATATTGGTAAAAACATTGTTGGGGTTGTGTTGCAGTGTAATAATTTTGAAGTCATCGATTTGGGCGTTATGGTGCCAGCTGAGAAAATTTTGCGTACAGCAAAAGAAGTAGGTGCTGACATGATCGGGTTGTCTGGTCTGATTACACCGTCTCTTGATGAGATGGTCCATGTGGCCAAAGAAATGGAACGTCAAGGTTTTGAGTTACCCGTTATGATAGGCGGTGCAACCACGTCGAAAGCACATACTGCCGTCAAAATTGAACAAAATTACAAACGCAATCAAGTCGTTCATGTGACCAATGCATCTCGTAGCGTTGGTGTGGCCAGTGCCTTATTAAGCAAAGACAAGGAACGTCGTCAGAAGTTCGTAGACGAAATAAAAGCTGATTATGAAAAAACGCGTATCCGTTATAAAGATCGAGTTAAGGCTGGTCGTCGTGTTTCATTAAGTAAGGCGCGTTTAAATAAAGCACCAATCGAGTTTTCTGAGGTTATTGTGACACCGAAGAAAGTGGGATTGACTGTGCTCACTGAAAAAGACATCGACTTCGACGTTGTCAAAAAATACATTGATTGGACGCCATTTTTCCAAACATGGGAATTGGCCGGAGCTTATCCCCGCATTCTTACGGACGCGGTCGTTGGAGTTGAAGCGACCCGTGTTTTTGCCGATGCTCTGGAAATGCTTGATGAAGTGATTGCAACAAAATGTTTGCAAGCTCGAGCGGTTGTGGGGGTGTTTCCAGCAAACCAAGTGAACGACGATGACATCGAACTTTATGCAGATGAATCTCGCACTGAAGTTATTGAAACATTATCATTTCTACGCATCCAAAATGAACTTACGGCGCCAGGAAAATACAATCATAGCTTGGCTGACTTCATCGCACCAAAAGACAGTGGCGCTGCGGATTATATGGGGGCATTTGCGTGTGCTGCTGGCTTTGGTATTGACCCTCTTGTGGCGAAGTATGAAGCGGATTATGACGACTATAATTCCATCATGATTAAAGCAGTGGCAGATCGTTTGGCGGAAGCAACTGCGGAATATTTACATGAGAAAGTGCGTAAAGAAATCTGGGGCTACGCTGCGGCAGAAGACCTGACTAATGAGCAGTTAATTAAAGAAAAGTACCAAGGGATTCGTCCTGCTCCTGGCTATCCTGCTTGTCCGGATCACACCGAAAAAGCAAAACTGTGGACACTTTTAGATGTTAAAAACAACATCGATATGGACATTACTGAAAGCTTTGCCATGTTACCCACCGCAGCCGTTAGTGGCTGGTACTTTGCTCATCCTGATGCAACGTATTTTGGTGTCGGCAAAATTGGTCCTGATCAAGTCGACAGTTATGCTGAGCGGAAAGGAATGAGCAAAGACGATGCAGAGCGCTGGTTAGCACCAAATCTTGGTTACGATCCAGAAGACGACCGAGTCTGATTTTTTACTCAATCCGTACATATCACTATACGGATTGGGTGATTTTGCCTAGAAGGGGGACTTGTACTATTTATTAAGGAGATTTTCATGGCTAAAACCATCAAAGACCCAGATCAGCATAAACGACGTATGCAAGCCATTAAGTCGCATGTCGATAAGCGCATTGCAAAAGCACAAGAAGATAAAGGTACATTTGTGCTTCTGACGGGAAATGGTAAAGGGAAATCGAGTTCCGCATTAGGTATGGTGGCACGAGCTTTAGGCCATGGTATGAAGGTTGGCGTGGTGCAGTTCTTAAAAGGTGAATGGAATACGGGGGAGATTGATTTTTTCAAACAACAAGAAAATGTCCAGTGGGAAATCATGCCGGCGGGGTTTACCTGGGAAACACAGAATCGTGAATCTGATGTTATTTCTTCAATGCAAGCGTGGAAAAAAGCAGAAATTATGCTGACAGACCCAAGCATTGACCTAGTTGTTCTTGATGAGTTAACGTATTTGTTGCATTACGAGTATTTGAATGAAGATGATGTACTTAAGGTGTTAATGCAGCGCCCTGACAATCAACATCTTGTCGTGACTGGTCGAGGGGCATCTGATCCACTGATTGAACTGGCAGATACAGTGAGTGATATCAAAGAAATCAAGCATGCTTTTAAACGCGGCATTAAGGCTCAGAAAGGGTTAGAGTTTTAATTCTTTAGCGTTTTCTTATTTATGTTGTTGGTTTTTATAAATAAATACTATATAAAACATTGTTCTTATTTTTAATCTAATAGAGGTTTTTATGGCTACCATTGAACGCATGGAAGTAGGGCAGCGTATGAGTCGTATCGTTAAACATAACGAAACGATTTACCTTTGTGGTCAAGTTGGCGCAGATGCCAATGCTGGCATTGCAGAACAAACTCAAACAATGCTGGATAAAGTAGACACTTTGCTAGATCAAGCTGCATCAGATAAAGCCAATATTCTGTCTGCAACTATCTATATTCGTGACATGAAAGATTTTGCGGCTATGAATGCTGTTTGGGATGCTTGGATCCCTGAAGGTTG
>CAXBGJ010000357.1:0-2492 GCA_963975045.1 uncultured Marinomonas sp.
TAAAGGTAAGCCAACACGAACAGTAAAAGAACTGGCAAGAATACTAACTAGTAGTAAAATTCCCGCTAAAAAGATAAAAGCATTTGTGTCGATAGTAGGACTACCCTGTTCGTTAAAGTTGACCTGTCAGCGTTAAGTATTTCTCCATTAACTGCTCTTCCGTTTCTTTGAAATTAGGATCCAACGGAATGCAATCAACCGGGCAAACCTGCTGACACTGCGGTTCATCAAAATGCCCTATACACTCGGTGCATTTTGATGGGTCTATTACATAGATTTCGTCACCTTGAGAAATCGCTTCATTCGGACACTCAGGTTCACACACATCACAATTAATGCATTCGTCGGTAATAATAAGAGACATTTTTCTCTCCTAAGACCCGCTGTATTGTCTTTCGTAACGTCGTCAAACAGCGGAACTTGAAAAATTGACATTAAATCGTTTGATAATGCTCTTGTAGAACACGCTTAACTTCTGGATTTACAAATTGGCCAAAATCACCGTTCAAAGAAGCTATTTCACGCACTAATGTCGACGAAATATAAGAATATTTCTCTGAAGGCGTTAAGAAAATACTTTCTACATCAGGCGCAATCGCACGATTCATATTGGCTAATTGAAATTCATATTCAAAATCCGATACCGCACGCAAGCCGCGGATCACGACTTTGCCACTGACTGAACGAGTAAATTCGGTCAATAAATTATCAAAACCAACCACTTCCACATTAGGCAAATGGCCTAATACTTTTTTAGCCAATGAAATACGCAATTCATGAGACAAGGCTGGGCGCTTTTTAGGGCTCGCAGCCACGGCCACGATCACTTTTTCAAATAATTTTGATGCGCGTTCAACCAAATCCGTATGGCCGTTCGTAATAGGGTCAAATGTGCCCGGATAAACCGCAATCGCACTCATAGCTTTCATCCAAAAAATTAATAAGGGAGAACGAGTCTGGTAACTGACAAGTTTTTTCTGCTCTCATTCCCGTTTAGGGGTCGCATCATATAGGAATACGACCTTGTTCTCAATTCACCTATCAAGACGAGTATTTTTCTTACACCTGATCTTCACAAGTTTACGACATTAAATACTGTAAGGAGCCAATATTTGCTTCAAAAAGGAAATCGCAAGAAAGATGAAAATAGGCGATAAATCCAGTCCACCTAATGTTGGAATAACCCGCTGACAAGCGCGGTATAAAGGCGCGGTAATTTGCCCAACTAACATAGCTCCAGGGTGGTTTGCACCGGGGGCAACCCAACTTAGAATCACTGAAATCAGCATGGCCCAAAAATACAAATCTAGTAAATGATATAAAGTGCCAGCAAACGTATAAATAGCATAACCGGCGGGAGAAATAACCGCACCTTTAATCAGTACAACAAAAACAACCGTCAAGAGCTGGACAGAAAATGCGAGCACTAGAGACGCCGTGTCCAAACGACCTATCGATGGAATCACTTTACGCAAAGGCAGAACAATAGGGCTGGTCACTTTGACGATGCTTTGACTAATAGGATTATAAAAATCGGCTCGTGTTAGCTGAAGCACTAAACGCAATAAAACAACAAACAAGAAAAGGTTAAAAATAACCTTCACTAACATAACAAATGGATCTGAATACATGTTCAATATTCCTTAAATTAGTCTTTCTTAGCGGAAAAATCGTTCGCTATTTCTTTTGATCGGTTAACGCAGGCGGTCATTGCATCTGCGACTATTTTATCAATATTAGAGGCTTCAAAAGACAACAACGCTTGCTCTGTTGTTCCCTTCGGCGACGTAATATTGTTACGTAACTCAGCAATTGGCTCATCCAGCTCTATCACCATACGAGCCGCTCCTAACATAGTATGACTGGCTAATGCTCGGCTTGTCTTTTCATCAAGTCCCTGCTCTTTCCCATTTTTGATCATAGCTTCAAGGAATCGAAAAAAATAAGCGGGGGCGCTGCCTGATAAGCTGGTCACCGTATGCATATGCGCTTCATTTTCTATCCAAACCGAGTGCCCAATACTGGAAAAAAGCTCACTCACTTGCGTTTTTTGCGCTTCAGTCGTGTATTCATTGGCTATTAAGCCGGTCATCCCTGCGCCTAATTGAGAAGGCGTATTAGGCATGCTGCGGACAATCGCTACAGATTTACCTAGCCAATAAGCCATTGAGTCCAATTCAACACCCGCTGCTACCGAGATAAACAGTTGATCGTCACGCACCTGTGCCGAAAAGTCTTCAATAACCACCTGCATTTGCGCTGGTTTAACACACAACACAACCACACCGGCCTGATTTACAGCCATATCATTGTCAGCCAACATGGTAATACCATATTGCTCATGATAATAATCGCGTTTTTCTGGGGTTCTTGATGTACCAATGATTTTTTCAGCCGGATAACCGTTAGCAAGCATGCCACTAAAAATCGCTCTGGCCATATTTCCTACACCAATAAAGGCAATACTTTGTGTCATTTTACATCCTATTTTT
>CAXBGJ010000358.1:0-2446 GCA_963975045.1 uncultured Marinomonas sp.
CCAAATCTATGTTGCCAGACGTTAGCTCATCAAGTTGAGCACCGCCCCATGAACTAATAGACAGACGAATCCCTGGCGCTTGATATTGTAATGATGCCAGAAGTGGTTCAATAAAGTTTTCCAAATCGCCTTCATCAACACGCAACTTAAAGTGCCTGTCTAGCGCCTTTAAATCCAACGAATTTGGGCTCATTAGTTCGGACAATGAGCTTAGAATGGGTCGTATCTGATCTTGTAATTCAGAAGCCCTAGCCGTTGGTGTTAAGCCATACGCTTGGCGAGTAAATAATGAATCTTTAAACAGATCTCTGAGTCGTTGCAGGCTTTTACTGAGCGCTGGCTGAGTGACACCGAGCCTTTCAGCAGCGCGCGATACACTGCCTTCTTCCATGATGGTGATAAAGGCGACGAGTAGCTTAATATCCAGTTTTAAGATGTCGTCTAAATGCATAATCTTCTCGATAGAATAAAGGGTAAAACAAAGAGTCTTGGTGCATTAGGCAACAAGACTCTTTTGCTATACAAGGATTAAGACGTTAATCAAAATCGCGATATGAGCGGTATTTGACACGGAACAAGAGTGTGTAAAACACAGGTACCGCAATGAGCGTTAGAATCGTAGCAAAACCCAGACCGAAAGAAATGACAACGGCCATGCCTTCAAAGAACGCATCGTAAAGCAGAGGAATCATACCGAGTATGGTGGTAATAGCGGCCATACAAACGGGACGAACACGACTTACCGCGGAATTGAAAATAGCTTCGTACTTTTCGGTTCCTTGATCGAATTCATAGTTAATTTGATCTGCCAGTACAATGCCGTTTTTCACCGTCATCCCCGACAGACTCAAAAATCCGAGCAGTGCCATAAAGCTGAATGCGGAGTTCATTACGAGCAATCCAGTGGACACGCCAATTAGGGCCAGTGGAACACAGAACCAAATTGTCAGTGGTACACGAATTGAATTGAATAACAAAATAGTAATGATGAACATGAACAAGTAACCCATAGGCAACGCCTTGAATATATTGGCTTGTGCATCGGTACTGCTTTCGTATTCGCCACCCCATTCCAACGTATAACCTGGTGGTAACTTAATAGCTTCAATATCAGCTTTAGTACGACCAAATATCGCCATGGCGGTTTCATCGCCCAAAATATTAGGGTCGGCCATAACGGTAATAGTACGTTTACGATCTCGGCGTTCAATGATCGGGTCTTCCCATACGGTTTCAAAGCCAGAAACCAATGTGGAAAGCGTGACATAAGACCCTGACGCAGGGCTATAAATCTGCAAATCACGGATTTGGTCAATGGAAACGCGTTCATTTTCTGGCGCGATACGAACAATAGGAAGAAGGTCGGTGCCTTCACGATACAAGCCAATTTGTGAACCAGTAAAGTTAGTCAGCAGAACGTCATCCAGTTCCGTTTTACTGATGCCTAAACGTCGAGCTTGAGCATCATTAAAGATAGGGCGAAGCACTTTAACTGGCTGACGCCAATCGTCTTTAATGTTTTCTAGGCCACCATCATTACGGTAAATGTCTTGGATTTTTGCGCTAAATTGACGCAAAAGTTTAGGATCAGGACCGCTTATGCGCGTTTCAAGTTTTGCGCCACTGTCGGGCCCTAACTGTAGGCGTTGTAGTTTTACTTCTAATTCAGGATAGTTTTTCTGCATGGTGTAATACAGGTCTTTTAATAACCCTGGAATCGCTTCTTTTTCTTTCGTACGAACAATAAATTGAGCGTAACTAGAGTTCGCCTGTTGAGCATTGTAGGTCAACATGAAGCGCAAGGCGCCTTGACCGGTCGTCGAAGTGACGTATTCAATGCGATCGTCTTTTAACAGCTCTTTTTCAATCACACGGACTTTTTCGTAAGTGTCTTCAATGTGCGTACCTTCTGGCATCTGAATGTCCATATAGAACATTGGCGTGGTAGAAGGCGGAAAGAAGGCTTGTTTCACGAATTGGAACGCCCATCCTGATACCAATAAGCAAGCAACCAGCAAAATTACGGTGAACCATCTAAAGCGCATGGCTTTATCTAATAGCCATTTATACCCTGTAAAAATGAAACCTTTATAGGGATCAGTCGGCTCTTCAGATTCACCTTCTTCACTATTGGCCTTTGCTATGCTCTCTTTGAAGAACAAATCACAAAAGAAAGGCGTAAGAGTAATAGCGGTGAACCAGCTTAATAGCAACGAAATCAGCAATACGTAAAAGAGTGAGCCAACAAATTCACCAACGGCATCTGGAGATAAGCCAATGGGTGCAAAAGCAGTCACCGCAATGACGGTCGCGCCTAATAAAGGCCATTTAGTTTGCTTGACCACTGCGCTCGCGGCTTGGACTTTTGTCATGCCCCTTTGCAGGCCAATAAGAACCCCTTCGGTCACCACGATGGCGTTATCAACCAGCATCCCTAAGGAAATAA
>CAXBGJ010000359.1:0-2385 GCA_963975045.1 uncultured Marinomonas sp.
ACGGCGTTGCTGACGGTAAAAGACAATAAAACAAAGCCAAACTCGCCAGCTTGGGCAAGACCTAACGCAAACAACCATTTGTTCGAACCGCGAATGTTAAAAATCCACCCCAACAACAATAAGGTAGTGGCTTTCACCATGATTAAACCGATGGTTAATCCAAGAATAGTAGGGAAGTGGTTAAATAACAGAGCGAAGTTAATGCCGGCACCGACGGTCATAAAGAACAAGCCAAGTAACAAACCTTTAAAAGGCGCTATGTCGCTTTCTAATTCATGGCGATAAGGGGAATTGGCCAGAACCACACCGGCTAAAAAGGTTCCCAAGGCAGGCGAGAGTCCAACCAAAGACATAAGTAATGTGGTACCGATGACAAACATCAGCGCAGTGGCGGTAAACAGTTCTCGTAATCGCGCGACGGCAATAAAGCGAAAAATAGGCGTTACCAAAAAACTGCCGCTTAATACGACGGTAGCGATGGCGCCAATGGTCGCTAGCATTTTTTGCCATGATGCTAAGCCCGCCACTAAGGATACGGTATCGGAATGGTTTTCGGTTTGAGCCACATTAGCGGTGTGGCTTAATGACTCGATTAGCTCTGGTGCCGCCAGCAGAGGAATAAAAGCCAGCATGGGAATGACGAGAATGTCTTGTGTGAGTAAAACGGCGAAGGACGATTGGCCGCCATCCGATTTCATCAGGCCTTTTTCGGTGAGCGTTTGAAGGACGATGGCGGTAGAAGAAAGGGTAAGGACTAAACCAACGGCCAAACTGGTTCGCCAGTCTTGGTTAAGGAGCATCCCCAAGCCCATAATAAAAACGGCTGTTAATGTAACTTGTCCGCCACCTAAGCCGAGTAATTTGGACTTCAAAGCCCATAGTTTTTTGGGTTTTAACTCTAGTCCCACAAGAAAAAGCATCATAACAACGCCCAACTCAGCAAAATGTTGGAGGGAGTTGATGTCTACCTTTAGCAATGTCAGTAATGGGCTAATGATAATCCCCGCTAGTAGATACCCTAAAACAGAGCCTAAACCGAGGCGAGAAGCGATAGGAACAGAAATGACCCCAGCCACTAGAAAAACAAACGTTAATAAGAGTGCGTCGGACATTGCATTGTTTCCTTAAAAATCGGCTTTACATTGTGGTCTTGAAATCGATAAACCGTGTAACCAAATAGGTTACTTCATTTCACAGACGGCCAGTGCAAACTGGTCGACACTTGCCCAATCGGTAAATTCCATATTGGTTTTTGGGTCGGTAGGCCCTTTGGTCATCCACATAATAAAGCGAATCATATTGCGGTCGATTGGACCATATTGTTGGTAATTCAATTTTCCCGCAAAAACACCTTGTAAACTTGGTTTCCACTCTAATTGAGTCAAAAATTTTATGATGTAGGGGTTGGTGTCTGGCTGACATTTTTCAGGTTTTCGAGCGACTAAATTGACAGTGTAAAAAGCACTTGGCTTGCTTTCAAGTTGGGCTTTATGTTGTTCGATAAAATGCGCAACGACTTTTTGATGTTTGCCATAACGAATACTGGCACCAATGACGATGGCATCGTGACTAGCTAATGTGTCGGTCGTGACCTCTTCTACGGGCAATAAGGTTACCACATGGCCTTGCTGTTTGATGATAGCTTGCATTTTAAGGCTAATCTTTTTTGTGTGACCGTCTGTCGTGGAGTAAATGAGCAAAGTATTAGACATGATGATTCAGAAAAGCTGCCTCTGGTTGTTTGACGAGTGAAAACGAATTGAGAAGGGTTGTTATAAACACTCAAGGGCTTGCTGTAAAGGAGACTTACTTTGGTTATTGATTTTTATACGAAATCAAATAAAAAACGGCCAAGGTAAATAGGCCGTTTGATTATTCTTTTAAAGCACGTGAGGTTTTATTCTGCCGCGCTGTGTTTTCTCGCTCGAACATCGGATTGTGAACTGCGATAGAATTTTTCTTGAGGTTTGGATTTGGTTACTTGGTTGTCATTGCTGTCTTCACTACGAAGCAATAAAAAATTTGCTGCGCGCTGTTCATCTAAACGATTGTTTAAAACGGCGGCTTTGATTGCACATCCTGGTTCACCTTGATGATGACAGTCACTGAATTTGCATTGTTTTTCCAAAGCAATAATGTCAGCAAAGTTGGCAATGGCACGGCCATCAAAATCAACAAGTTGCCACTCGCGCATGTCTTCTGTGTCGAGCAAGATCGCTCCAGATGGCATAATTTTTAATGTACCAGAGTCGCCAATGTTTTTCTGCGCTTTACCGTCTTCTGTGGTTTGCATTAAGGTGTTTATTAACGCCGATTTGCCAGAACCTACCGCACCAAGCAAAGCGATGGTTTTGCCTTTTTTAAGAAAAGGCGACAAACAGCGTA
>CAXBGJ010000360.1:0-2361 GCA_963975045.1 uncultured Marinomonas sp.
GGATTAACCCGTAAGGATACTGGCGCTACTTTGCCCATTTCTTCGGCCACTTGATCTAAGCGATACAATTCTGCTTCAGACTCAACATTGAAACAGTGAATCCCTACTTCCAAAGCACGACGCATCTCGACAGCTTGTTTACCTAAACCGGAAAACATAACCTTTTCAGGATCACCTCCCGCTTTTAGGACTCGCTCCAACTCACCCAAAGAAACAATATCAAATCCTGCACCCAAACGAGCCAACACATTCAAAATTGCAATGTTAGAGCACGCTTTTACCGCATAACAAATTCGCGTTGGGTGCGATGCAAAAGCATCAGCATAAGCGTTGTAATGACGCTCTAGAGTCGCTCTAGAGTAAACGTAACAAGGTGTACCGTATTGATTAGCAATATCTGATAAAGCGACATCCTCTGCGTGCAGAGTCTGATTAGAATAATTAAAAAAGTCCAAAAGGGGATCCTCAGCTATAAAGACGATTCTTGTTGTATAACAGCAGCATTATTATCCGGTAAATAAAGTGCACCTTTATTCCCGCAAGCCGTCAGAAAAACAGCCAAAACACACACTGAAAACAACTTAAACATCGTCTTATCTCTTCTATTTTTGATTGAGACAGTATACCTTGCAGCCTGTTCGTTTCCCAACCCTAGCGAGTCAATTACATGGATATTCTTTCGTTAGAATTCTTTACCTAGAATAGCAATGCCCACTGGCTTGAATTTGCTATAGTTGCCACAAGCTATATAGGCTTCCACACGACTTGGATTAAAGCATCAACATTTTCAGCAAAACGAAACACCTAAGTGACCTCATGAAAAGCAAAATTGCCCCATGGGCGGCTGCACTTTTTTGTGCCATATTCATACACATACTGATTATTGAAGTATCAGAAAACCAACATTGGTTCGATATAACCCCACCTGAGTCTAATTTCGAGTTATTTTTATTGCCAACGACAAGACAGACTGTGGAAGAGCCAGAGCCAGTGGCTGTATTTAACGAAAAAGAAAAGAAAGAAAAAGAAGTGCCCTCTAAAGAAAGTCTAATTCAACAAATTGAACAACCAAACACGCCACCTGAAGCGTTAAACGGTAAACAATTAAGCGAAAAAACCAACACAGTCGACGCTGATATAATCGAGCTCAATCAACTACCCCAAAATACATTAGAGCCAAATGCATTAGACTCTAGTTCATTCAACCAAAATACACTCCCCCCCAATGAAAGTAGCAGCACTCTAGACACTAAAACCACATCAGAAAACTTATTTGGGCACGATATTGAAGCATCAAACTTCAATGAAAAGCTTCTAAATACAGACAAGCCAGACTTACTCGATTTGTCAAAAATATCCTTATCACCAGATTCAAGTGATGACGCACTGGAAGGTGTTTTTTCGGAAGAGCTAAGGGATAAAATTGCAGTGTCAAAAAATGCTCAACAAGAGTACCTAAAAGGACAAATCAAAGAGATAAGTTATCCGATCACGAAAGATTCAGATGGAACACGCTATGTCAATATCAAAGGGGTTTGCTGGCGTCTTCCAGAGCCAGGAAGCAAAGAGGCATGGGTCATCGTATTTGCAGGCTGCAGCGGACAAACTAAGTCATTCCACTTTGAGCTAAATATCACACCCAGTACGTTGCTGGGCCCAGAATCGCCATTCTCCATTGGCCGTTAGTCCATTACATTTTAGGTAAAAAAAAACGGCAAATTAATCGCCGCTTTTTTCACAAGGAAGCATCACACTAAAGTTATCACGCTAAACGAGCATTTAATTCCGCTTTAGCTCGTTCTACCGCTTTAAGCACTTGAGCCGGTGCAGTACCGCCAATATGATTACGCGCCGCAACCGACCCTTCCAATGTCAAAACATCGAACACATCCGCTTCGATCATACTACCGAAAGATTGAAGCTCTCCTAGTGTCATCTCAGATAAATCTTTACCTTCCTTCACACCATAACCAACCGCTTTGCCAACGACTTCATGCGCATCACGAAAAGCAACACCATGACGGACCAGATAGTCAGCTAAATCCGTCGCGGTAGAAAACCCTCGACGCGCCGCTTCGTACATATGCTCTTTACGAGATTCGATAGCAGGAATCATATCTGCGAAAGCACGCAATGATCCTTTTAACGTATCTACCGTATCAAACAAAGGCTCTTTGTCTTCTTGGTTATCTTTGTTGTAAGCCAAACATTGGGATTTCATCAACGTTAACAACCCCATCAAATGACCGTATACTCGCCCCGTTTTACCACGTACCAATTCAGGTACATCGGGATTTTTCTTCTGTGGCATAATAGAAGAACCCGTACAAAAGCGATCAGGAAGATAGATAAAGTTAAATT
>CAXBGJ010000361.1:0-2300 GCA_963975045.1 uncultured Marinomonas sp.
AAAATGAGCACCCACACGATAGACGCAAACCACCCCACCAAGAACCAACGAACGATACCGCAGACAAAACACAGCGTAATAATATGAACAACATGAAATTGTTTAATCGTATTACCAAAAAACAGGAACAGTACAATTTCAATGACCACACCCAGCGCCATTAAAAGACCGATATGTTCGCCGCTGTAGCCAAGATTCGATAAATGAACGGCAAAAAAAACATTGAAAGGCGCATGAGACATAAAAGCCAAAAAAGCCAATGCAAAAAACAGCATAGACTCCGGCGTTTTCACCAAGGAAAGAAAAGACGTTGATTCTTTATGAGGGTTAATTTCATACGCTTGCTCTTTTAAGAAATACGATGTCACCACCGCCAATGCCAAGCAAACGCACATAGTTGGAATAACAATACCAATGCCAAATTGGCCTATCAGAAAACCACCACCCGCCACGGCGACAACATAACCTATGGAACCACCTACTCTTAATCGAGTATAAGGTACATCCAAATGACGAATACTTCTTACCGCTAACGAATCCGTCATAGGAATTAATGCAGAATAAAACAATGCCATTGTGCAGGTTAGGAACCACAGCGTTTCAAATTGATCACTCCAATTAAAAGGAATGACGGCAATAAAACAACCTAGAATCCCCAACTGAAGAATACGTTTAGGCAAGCCTATTTTGGCCGTCAGCCAGCCCCAAAAATGCGGAATTAAAATACCGGATAAAGTAAATGTCGACATCAAACGGCCAATCTCGGATGCGGTTAAACCAATCGACTTATAGTACAGCGAAATATAAGGCATCATCACGCCGATAAACGCACAGAAAAAAAAGTAGAAGAAGAATAAAGGCCAAGCCACAGGGCGAGCTTTTTCTGAAAACATTATGGCTCCAAAACAGTTTTAGATTTGCGACTAAATTAAGTCAACAAAGATCATGCATTCACTATAATGATTGAGTATGCTGGAAACAGTAAAAAAAAGCACGACAGATAACGAAGCATATTCCTATAAATCACCTCCTCTCTGTCAACAATCCATCCTATAAAGCGTTTATTTTTAGTGGGAGAAAATCATGGCTAACAATCAAGAATGGTGGCGTGGCGCGGTCATTTATCAAGTCTATCCACGCAGCTTTTTCGACTCAAATAACGATGGTATTGGAGACCTTCCGGGCATCACTGCAAAAATGGATTACATCGCATCACTAGGTGTCGACGCTATTTGGTTATCACCTTTCTTTACCTCTCCGATGAAAGACTTCGGCTATGACGTGTCAGATTACTGTGATGTAGACCCTATTTTTGGCAGCCTTGTCGACTTCGACCAACTGATTGAAGCAGCTCATCGTCATGGGCTTAAAGTAATGATAGACCAAGTATTGAATCACAGTTCAGATCAGCACCCTTGGTTTGCGGAATCACGTAAAAGCCACGACAACGCCAAAGCGGATTGGTATGTATGGTCAGACGCTAATCCCGACGGCACCGTTCCTAATAATTGGCTTTCTGTTTTTGGCGGTCCTGCATGGCACTGGGACAGTCGACGAAGACAATATTATCTTCACAACTTCTTAGACAGCCAACCAGATTTGAATTTTCATAACCCGGAGGTTGTTAGCGCGTTACTTGAAACGGTTGAGTTTTGGTTAAAACGAGGCGTTGATGGTTTCCGCTTAGATACAGCAAACTACTATTATCATGACCTAGAACTGAGAAATAACCCACCAAAAGAACACGTCGTTGAAGGCAGTATTGGTGTTCGATTAGACAACCCTTACGCCTATCAACTGCATATTTACGACAAATCCAGACCTGAAAACATTACCTTTTTAAAGAAACTTAGACATTTACTCGATCAATACCCAGACACCACAACCGTAGGTGAAGTCGGTTGTGATTTCGCACTCGACACCATGGCGGCTTACACCCAAGGTAACGACAAGCTGCATATGTGTTACTCGTTTGATTTACTGACGCATGACGCATCTATGAATCATATTCGTAAAACGATGGAAACCATTGAAACCAGCCTAGGTGATGGTTGGCCATGCTGGTCGACAGGAAATCACGATGTAGAACGCGTTGCGACTCGTTGGGGAAAAAATCATAACCCGGTCGCCAAAAGTAAAATTTACATGGCTATGTTATTAACATTACGTGGCAGTGTTTGTTTGTATCAAGGTGAAGAGCTCGGTCTGCCTGAAGCAGAATTGTCCTTTGATCAACTAGTGGATCCTTTTGGCATTGCTTTTTGGCCGGAATTTAAAGGCAGAGATGGCTGCAGAACACC
>CAXBGJ010000362.1:0-2266 GCA_963975045.1 uncultured Marinomonas sp.
AAAAAGCCAGTATGGATTCCATACTGGCTTAACAATAACCGCCAAGGTATTTTAGGGTGGGGCAGTTAACGTAAAGCAGTTAACTTAAGGCTGTTTAGTATTAGTCTTTTAAACCAAGACGCTTTTCTTCAACTTCGCGTAAAAGGCGGAAAAGTTTCTTTCGATTAGAGGTGTTGCCTTCTTGTGACGCTTCTTTTTGAGAAAGACGGATTAGCTGTCTAAGTAACTGAATTTCTTCAAGGTTTGGGTTGTCATCTAAATATTGAGATAAAACTTCTTTACTGTTCTCGCCAATGAGCGCATCGCGTCTTATTTCTAGTTGATGAAATAGTTTGTTATAGGCTGCTGATGTTGTATCAAGCAAAGCGACACGTTGTGCTATCGTTTCGTGATCTTCTGAGCGCATTACTCGACCGATATATTGTAAGTGCCTTCTTTTCGCTTCATTTTGTTTTATGCGTCCAGATTCTTCAATGGCATCTTTTAATGTGTCAGACATTTCAATTTTTTTAAGCTGATTTTTGCTCAGGCTTAATAGTTTTTTACCAACTTCCTGCAAGGCATCCATTTCGCGTTTGACTTGGGATTTGCTTTTAGGGAGTTCTTCGTCATTTTCAAGTTGATCAAAGTCTGTCATGGGAACCTATATTAGAAAAATAGTAGCGAGGCCGAGGAAGGAAAGAAAACCAACAACATCGGTCACGGTAGTCAAAATTACGCTGCCAGCAAGCGCTGGGTCTATGCCAATCTTTTTTAGTAGAATGGGCAGGAGTGTACCAGTGGCGGCCGCAAATAGCAGGTTTATTATGGTTGCGCCTGCAATGATATAGGCAATCTTTATGTTGTCAAACCAAAGTGCGGTGAGGGCGGCAATAACGGTTGCCCAAAGAAGGCCGTTAATGAGGCCAACAATCAGCTCTCTGTTTAAAAGCCAGCGAGTATTTGTAGAGCCAATTTGATTTAATGCAATACCACGTATGACAAGTGTTAGTACTTGAGATCCAGCGATGCCGCCCATACTGGCAACGATCGGCATAAGAATGGCGAGTGCGACCACTTGATCAAGCGTGTTCTGAAACAGTCCAATGACATAAGAGGCAATGAACGCGGTAATGAGGTTGATCCCAAGCCACACGGCTCGTCTTTTTGTGGTTTTCATGATGGGGGCGAAGGTGTCTTCGTCATCATCAAGACCAGCCATGCTCAGCATGGAGTGTTCGGCTTCATCTCGAATAACATCAACCACGTCATCGATGGTAATCCGACCAAGTAGTTTTTTAGTGGCGCCATCAATGACAGGTGCAGAAACAAGGTCCATTTTTTCAAAGAGTTGAGCCACTTCACTTGCCGGTGTCTCGGCTTTAATAACGGTGTACTCTGTTTCCATTACATCGCGAACGGTGGCTCTAATATCTGAAACCAGTAATTTAGTGAGGGGGAGTGTTCCTAAAAGTCGATCTGAGCGGCTGACGACAAGTAGGTTATCGGTCATGTCGGGCAGTGAGTTGTGTCTGCGCAAATAGCGAAAGACAATGTCTAGTGTTAGGTTCGGACGTATAGTGATCGTGTCCGTATTCATTAAGCCGCCGGCAGAGTCTTCCGAATAGCTTAAGAGTGCTTCGACCCGCGCTCTGTCTTGCGCGGTCATTGATGAAAGGACTTCAGTTACCACTTTTTCTGGTAAGTGTTGTAATAAATCCGCTAAGTCATCGCTTTCAAAATGTTCGGATACGGCGATGAGTCGCTCTGTATCCATATTCTTCATGAATTGAACGCCAATATCTTCGCTAAGATATTGTAGAACCTCGCCTTCATTCTCTGCTTCGATTAGCTCCCAGAGAAGCTTACGTTCTTTTGGTGGAGAGGATTCTAATAATCGAGCAACATCTTGCACTGGCAAGGCGCCGTTAAGTAAATAACGGATTTGCATCGTGGCACCGGATTCGAGTGATTCGGTAACCGTTTGAAGATGATTAAGAGTGGTTTTCTCTGACATGGCCGTGTTACTCGTCTTCACCAAAACGATTATTAATTAATTCAATAACGGCTTTGATTGCCTCTTCTTCATCTTCTCCATTGGTTTTGATCCGAATGTTCGTTCCTTTTCCAGCGGCGAGCATCATCATTGCCATGATGCTTTTGCCGTCTACATTACGACTGTCTTTTTCTATGGTGATATCACAAGAAAAGCGTGATGTCGTTTCCACTAGCTTGCCAGCAGCGCGAGCATGCAAGCCAAGTTTATTTATGATGGTGATGGACTCTT
>CAXBGJ010000363.1:0-2244 GCA_963975045.1 uncultured Marinomonas sp.
GTAGACTTTGCCCTATATATGGAAAAACATGGCTTTAATCCGTTAAGTGTCGCCATAGAATCAGACTCTTTATAATCTCACGTTATAGTGCACATGCTTTTGTGTTTTGACATTTTTATATTTTGCTTGTCATTAGTAGGTTATTCTATCCCCTCAAGCGCAAATTAATAAATTATAGGAACATTGTGTCGACGCTCGAAAACCTTTCTTGTCCGATAGATGCTGCACCGTTAAGCCGTGATGAACGAAGCTTAAAGTGTGAACATGGACATACCTATGACCTGGCTAAAACGGGTTACGTAAACCTTCTTCCGGTGCAAAATAAACGCTCTAAAGACCCTGGCGATAGCAAAGAAATGGTAGCCGCACGGCAAACTTTCTTAAATCAGCAGCACTACTTTCCTATTGTTAAAGCAATTTTATCCTCTTGGCCTAAAGGTGATTTGGTTAATGGCATTCGCATCCTCGATGCAGGATGCGGAGAGGGCTATTATCTTAATGAAATTGGCAAAGCCTTGCTGGATCAAGATATTAGTATAGAGCGTACTGGTTTAGATATTTCTAAGTGGGCTATTACCGCGGCGAGTAAGCGTGACAAAGGCGTCAGCTGGCTAGTGGGAAGTAACGCCAGTCTGCCGGTGCCAAGTGAACGCTTTGATGCCATCTTGTGCTTATTCGGCTTTCCTGTTTTTAGTGAGTTTTCGCGAGTACTGGGTGAAACCGGTTTGCTTCTATTAGTAGAATCTGGACCTGATCACCTTATCGAGTTACGGGAAATACTTTACCCCTCTATCCATGATTACAAGCAAACTTTTTCTGATGGAGTAGAGGGTTTCGAATTGGTGTTGGAGAAAGCTGAGACTTATGTTTTTACGCTGAACTCCCAAACAAAAATTGAACAATTATTAAGTATGACACCTCATATTCATAAGGCGTCATACGACGGTCGAGAAGCCGTTAAACAACTTGAATCTATCAATCTTACCGCAGATATTAAGCTCCGCTGGTATCGAAAAAAATTGGGGTAGTAGAATATGTCTAATAGCTTAGATGAACTTTTTAGTAAAAATCGAGAATGGGCGGCTAAGGTCACCAAAGAAGATCCTGAGTTTTTTTCTACATTATCAAAGCAGCAAATGCCAGAATACCTTTGGATCGGCTGCGCTGATAGCCGTGTTCCGGCGAATCAGATTGTCGATCTTTTACCGGGCGAAGTCTTTGTTCATCGTAATATCGCAAATGTTGTCGTACATACCGATTTAAATTGCTTGTCTGTGATTCAATTTGCCGTCGATGTGCTGAAAGTTAAGCATATTATGGTGGTGGGTCATTATGGCTGTGGCGGAATCAAGGCGGCGATGGGCACAGAAGAACACGGTATGATCGACAATTGGTTGCGCCATATAAAAGACGTCTACCGCCTACACAGAAAAGAGATTGATGCGATAGAAGATGAGCAAATTCGATTTGATCGTATGTGTGAGTTGAATGTAGTGGAGCAAGTGGCTAACGTATGTCAAAGCAGCATCGTTCAAAACGCATGGCGTATCGGCCAAGAACTGCATGTTCACGGTTGGTGTTACAGCTTAGGCAATGGTCACATTAAAGACTTAGAAGTGACCGTTTCTAGTGCAGAAGAGTCCGCTGAAAGCCTGAATAACATGTAGAAAGGTGCTTGTTAGATAGCCGATATTAAAAACAAAAAAAACGAACTGCGTGTTCGTTTTTTTGGTTTTAGACTGTGCCAGTTGGACTACAAGTTATTGTTTTCAGCAATCGTTTTCGCACACCCTGCAATGGTTGAGCGTATCCAAATATGTCCGGGATCATGCTGTAATAAAGGACTCCATAACATTTTCAATTCCACTGGTGGAATGTCGAATGGTGGCGGTAATACCACCACGCGGTTGTTGCCTTTCATCAATCGCGTTGCCAATGACGGCAGTGTGGCGATTAGGCCAAGTTGCTCCGTCGCTCGCATGGCAACGTTATAGTTTCTGGTGAATAAACGAATATTACGTTTGAAACCCAAATCTGCTAGAGAACCATCTACCCAACCTAGTTTTTGCACTTCTTCAGGCTGGATGCCCACACCAACACCAAAACCGGTTTTGCTTACCCATACATGACGAGAGGCCAAGTAGGTTTCTAAAGAAAAGTTTTTTGCAATGTCTGAATCGGCTGGCACTAAGCAGGAAAAATGGTCAACCCAAACAGACTTTTGATGGAAGGACTGTGGCAGAG
>CAXBGJ010000364.1:0-2168 GCA_963975045.1 uncultured Marinomonas sp.
CCAAGCATCTATGATGAAGACATCGTTGATCTTAAAAGAGCATTACTGGGAAATAACAATATTCAACAACTTCCAGGATTGCTCGACGAAGTTATTAACTTCGTCATGATCGCCATAGGCAAAACCCAAGAAAGTTTGACGAGTTATTTAACCCAGTTAAATAAACAGCTTGCTAGCATCAATGAATCTATCTCTACCAGCTACCATTCACAAAAATCATTATCTGAAAGCAGAGAAGGCTTTAACACAAAACTTCAAATGCAAGTTGAAAACACTTCGCTCGCAATCAATGGTGTAAAGGATTTAGAGAGTTTAAAAAGCCTCATCAATGATCGACTGTCGACTATTTCCAGTACCATGACAGAGCATCGAACACAAATGATAGAGCAGGAAAAACATTCAACTCAATCCATCACATCACTGAAAAACAAAGTGACACGGATGGAAAAGGACACCGCATCGCTGCGCTCACTGCTACAAGAAAAACTTACCCAAGCGATGACAGATTCCTTGACCGATTTACCAAACCGCACCGCATATCAAGACACCATTCTGCCGCTCTGTAAAATCATGCAGAAAACCAAGAAACCCATTTGTTTAGCAGTTTGTGATATAGATCACTTTAAAAGAGTAAATGACTCTTGGGGGCACCTCGCAGGCGACAAAGTACTAAGACTAGTACCCAAACAAATTCGCAGCGCTTTATTAAAAGAAGACCTCATGTTCCGCTACGGTGGCGAAGAGTTCGTCATTGCGTTCCCAAATACCACACTTTCTCAAGCCATTGAACGCGCAGAAGCCATTCGACTTGCGGTAGTCAAAACACCCTTCAATATGCAGGGTGAGCCAGTTTCAATTTCCATATCTATTGGTATCGCCGAGCTTAACGCCCAAGAGGAACCAGAGTCGTTATTTTCCCGAGCAGACAAACAGCTCTATCTAGCAAAAGAGGCTGGCCGAAATAAAGTCATGGGGAATAAATAGAACGGAAAAATCGGTATCAGAGCCTTGCTGTCGCGGTTACAATAACCACTCACCATTAAATACACCTTGTCAAAAGCTGTTAAAGAGCTGTTACAAAAAGAAAGCGGCGTGCGATGCCACCACTAGGATGAAGTAGTTTATGCAAGACGATCAGAAAAAAACCACAGATTTTGGTTTTAAAGAAATTCCTACCGATGAAAAAGTAAAAGCCGTCGCGCAAGTTTTTCATTCCGTCGCCACAAAATACGACATAATGAATGATCTTATGTCTGGTGGCGTTCATCGCCTTTGGAAACGCCATACTATTAGTCAATCGGGTGTTCGCGCTGGGAATTGTGTATTAGACATCGCTGGCGGAACAGGCGATTTGACACTTAAATTTTCACGCTTAGTTGGCAGCGAAGGACAAGTTGTTTTAGCAGATATTAATGACTCAATGCTAAAAGTTGGTCGTGATAAACTGGCCAATAACGGCATTATTGGCAATGTGAAATTTGTTCAAGCCAACGCCGAAGCATTGCCCTTTCCTGATGATACTTTCGACTGCATTACCATTGCGTTTGGTTTGCGTAATGTCACCGATAAATCCAAAGCACTCGCGTCTATGTATCGTGTTTTAAAACCTGGCGGCCGCTTATTGGTTCTAGAATTCTCTAAACCAGAGTCGGAGCTACTTTCTCAAGTCTACGACCAGTATTCTTTTCGTCTACTGCCAGCAATGGGTAAATTGATAGCTAACGATTCTGAAAGTTACCGCTATCTTGCCGAATCCATCCGCATGCATCCAGATCAAGAAACGTTAAAAACTATGATGGATGAAGTTGGTTTTGAACGCACCAGTTACCAAAATTTAACGGGCGGCATTGTAGCGCTTCATAAAGGATTTAAATTCTAACTATGTTAACCAGTATTTTTCGCTTGTTACGCATAATTTTTACTGTCATACGTTTTCGTCTTGATGTTTTTATTCCTTTCGCCTTATTGCCTTGGTATATCCGCTATACGCTTGGTTTAATTTGTTCCGTTGGCCGCGAGCGCGCCAGTAAGAATAAGGGTGAGCGACTTCGTCTTGCACTAGAGTCTCTTGGTCCTATTTTCGTTAAGTTTGGGCAAATTTTATCCACACGACGTGATTTGCTCGACGACGATATCGCCGATGAACTGGCAAAACTACAAGATAAAGT
>CAXBGJ010000365.1:0-2120 GCA_963975045.1 uncultured Marinomonas sp.
ATCATGGGAAGCTTGGACGATGCAGACAAAAACTATTTAGCGCGTAATCTATTGGCCTTTTTCCAACGAGATTACCGTTTGGTCGCCAAATTACACGTCGAAAGCGGTTGGGTTCCAAAAGGCACTCCCATCCATGCTTTTGAGTCGGCTATCCGTAGCGTTTGCGAGCCCATGTTCGCCAAACCATTAAAAGACATTTCCTTTGGGCAAGTACTGATCGGTTTATTCCAAACGGCTCGCCGTTTTAACATGGAAGTGCAGCCGCAGTTGGTTTTATTAGAAAAAACACTGCTTAATATCGAAGGCTTGGGACGTCAACTTTATCCAGATTTAGACCTTTGGGTGACAGCCAAGCCATTCCTAGAACGATGGATGCGCGAACAAGTCGGTCCAAAACGCGTCATTGAAGAAGTCCGTAAACAAGCGCCACAGTGGGCAGGTCAACTTCCACAGATTCCTAATTTGATTTTTACGGCGTTGTCGCAAATGTCACATCAAGAAGAGCGCATGCAAGCACAAACACATGCGATTGATGAGCTGGGCAAAGAACTTAAAAAAGGCCGACACAACCTGCCTTTTCGCTTGCTCGGTTTATTCAGTCTAGCCGCCGCTTGGGTGGTAACAGACCCTGCGTCTCTGAACCATATAAAAGACGCTGACTTGACCAGTTTAGGGCTATTTTTGGTGGGCGTTTACTTGCTTGTCCTAAAACCGTAACATTCGAGAGACTATAATGAGAGCAG
The DNA here is from genome assembly GCA_963975045.1 of uncultured Marinomonas sp. Lineage (GTDB taxonomy): Bacteria > Pseudomonadota > Gammaproteobacteria > Pseudomonadales > Marinomonadaceae > Marinomonas. The sequence continues at coordinate 744 of CAXBGJ010000365.1, forward strand.
ATATACTGGCTGAATTAGCAGCCACACTAGAACAACGTAAAAATGCGGCGGAAGACTCTTCCTATGTCGCTAGCCTGCATGCAAAAGGATTAAACAAGATCCTAGAAAAAGTAGGTGAAGAAAGCATTGAAACCATTATTGCCGCTAAAGATGCTGTCATATCTGGCGACAAATCCGATTTGATTTATGAAACCGCTGACCTTTGGTTTCACACTCTTGTCATGTTATCTCATTTAGATATTGGCCCTGATGCTATACTTGATGAATTAGCACGTCGATTTAACTTGTCTGGCTTAGACGAAAAAGCCAGTCGTTCTAAATAAATTGTAGGAGAAATGTATGTTAGGCGGAATTAGCATTTGGCAATTATTAATTGTTTTAGCCATTTTAATACTCATCTTTGGTACTAAAAAACTTAAGAACCTTGGCTCCGACTTAGGCGGTGCTGTCAAAGGTTTTAAAGAAGCAGTAGACAAAGAAGCCGTAGACAAAGAAGAAGAAAAAACAGCCCAGCATAAAGTCATTGATGCTGAAGTCAAAAAAGACGATAAGAGCGCCTAATCTGTGTTCGACATTGGCTTTTCTGAACTCCTCGTTGTTTTCGTTGTTGCCCTGTTAATTCTGGGCCCTGAACGCTTGCCCCATGCTGCTAAAACAGCTGGGCTGTGGGTTCGTAAAATTCGTCGCAGCATCAATTCTGTGCAAAGAGAAATCAATGCTCAACTTGATCACGAAGAACTGCAGCAAAAAATTGGCGAAACTAACCAACGCCTGTTAAAAGAAGGGCAAGCAATACAAAACACCATCACTCCCTATCCTGAAGAACACAAAACGGAAGTATCTGAACCTGAACCATTAAAGGCATCCGCTGCTGACACAGAAAATCAGGAAAAAGAGAGTGAAGTGCCCGGTGATGACGGTATAACCTTATCCGCATCAGATAAATCAGAGTCAATTGAGCCTTCACTATTAGACGATGTTGAGAAAACACCCGAAGCAGCATCTCGTAGCTAGCCATTATTTGAATAGGCTTTCTCTAAACTCTTTATTCTAACGACGCGCGGACCTATCGCATATTATGAGTACAAATTCTTCCAATCAAGCTCCACTGGTCGCTCATCTTATTGAGTTAAGAAATCGTTTACTTAAAACAGTTCTTGTCATACTGGCTCTTTTTGTTGGTTTATACTCATTCGCCAATGATTTGTATTTAATTGTCTCTGAACCCTTGCGACTATTACTGCCGGTTGGAAGCTCATTAATTGCAACCGAAGTCGCCTCACCTTTTCTGGCCCCACTCAAGTTAACTTTTGCGGTCGCTGTTTTATTGTCTGTTCCTTACACTCTGTTTCAAGCTTGGTCTTTCATTGCACCCGC
>CAXBGJ010000366.1:0-2097 GCA_963975045.1 uncultured Marinomonas sp.
GAGGTGGATTTCCCTGCGACTTCGATCATCATCATGGCGCGTACGGTTTCTTTTTCAACTTCCTGATGCACTCGCACGGTAAAGCCTAATATCACGCCGCTGGAAATCAGTCGATCAAGACGGTTCTGCACAGTGGCTCGGGACACTTTTACTACTTGAGAAAGATAGGAAATCGAGGCACGGCCGTCTTTTCGCAATTCGGCGATCAAGGCGCTGTCGAGGGAGTCATAAATGTAAGGGGTCATAGTTGCCACTGAGAAAAATGGGATTACAAACAAAATCTAATAATTAGATAGGTGAAGCTTATCATTATGTAATAAAACGTATCGAATTTTATAAATAACTGACATTTTAAACAACACTAGCACTCTTTAATATGAGCATCTACTCCACCGACGCGATGAGAGATGTGTTGTATGACAGACGTTATTGTTCATTCCCAATCCCCAGAGGCCATTGTGATGGTTCGGCCTCACTGTTTCGTTTCCAATCCTGAAACCATGGCTGACAACGCTTTTCAGCGAACAATTCATACAGAGTCTGCTTCAGAATCCGCTTATGACGAAGTGACTCGAGCGGTGGAAATATTAGAAGCAGAAGGGGTGACGGTGCATGTGTTTGAAGACACAAGTACGGCAACACCAGATTCTGTGTTTCCTAACAATTGGTTTTCTACGCATCATCACGGCACCTTGGTTAAGTACCCGATGTATGCGCCAAATCGACGTGAAGAATACCGCCAAGACATCATGGATTATTTGGTTAAAGAATATGGTTATTCGCATGTATTGGATTTGCGTGATGCGGTCAGTCAGCAGGTTTTTTTAGAAGGCACTGGATCCATTGTATTTGATCACCGGAATAAGGTTGCGTACGCCGCGGCGTCGAAACGTACCCATGAAAGTTTATTTTATGCCTTGTGTGAGTCAATCGGTTATCAAGGTGTGTTGTTCGATGCGGCGGATGAAAACGGTATTCCTGTGTATCACAGCAACGTTTTGATGTGCATTAGCAGTCAGTTTGTCATGATCAGCATGGACATGGTGGCGCCAAACGATCGTGAAAGGCTTTATTCGTTATTTGAGCAGGGTGGTTTGACTGTGATCGAATTAAGCCATCAACAAATACGAAATTTTTGTGGTAACGCGATTGAGTTAAAAGGAAAATCGGGGCGTTTACTGGCATTGTCTTTAACGGCATTTAATGCGCTGACAGATTCGCAAAAAAACATTATTCAGCAATCAAATAAATTGGTGCCATTAGCGGTATCTACTATTGAGTCGGCTGGTGGTTCGGTGCGTTGTATGATTGCAGGTATTCATCGTCGAATAGAGTAAAGCTTACTAGAAAAAGGGTAAGAGTTACCACAGGTAACGTGCAGTATCTGGCTTGCACGTTACCTTAATTGTGGGCGTTAAGCGTTGCTTTTGAATTTCATGGAAATGGAATTCACACAATGACGGATGTTGTTTTCCGTGAGCCTTTCGCCTTCAAACACATGACCAAGATGGCCTTCGCAATTCGCGCAAACGATCTCGACACGACGACCATCCGCATCTGGAACACGCTTGACGGCGTCTTTGATTTCATCGTCAAAACTCGGCCAGCCGCAATGGGAAACAAATTTATGTTCAGAGGTATAAAGTGGCGCGTCACACTGGCGACAAACGTATAAACCGCCTTCCATTGTGTCTGTGTGTTCTCCAGTAAATGGGCGTTCTGTGCCTTTATCAAGAATCACACTGGCTTCGGTTGGCGTCAGCTTGTTGTAGGGTTTACTCATATCAATTCACTCTCTTGCCGCTGTGATGGGACTTAATTAATGTAAATTATGTCATGCCTTATCTTAGGATACTAAGACAATAAAATGAACGATGAGTTCTATCAGCAATAAAAAAAGGAGCATTCGCTCCTTAGATTACGCGTTACCTTTTACGATTATACCGCTGGGCGTTCCTCGTATTGAGGTTTGTCATCGCCAATGTCGTACCATTCCGCTTTCGAACCTACAAATATATGAGAAGAGGGTTTGCCGTCAATTTTGGTATCGAGTGTGCCTATTCTAAGGCGCAATAATTCAGGCATGTGCGGGCGACG
>CAXBGJ010000367.1:0-2025 GCA_963975045.1 uncultured Marinomonas sp.
GTATGTAATCTTTTAACATGTACTGACAAGTGCTTGTCGGGTATCCAAAGTCGATGGATATTTGAGTTATAGATTTACCGCTGGCATATGCGGCGGCCATTTCTTTTGCCAAATCTTTTGGGTTTAGCCATTTGTCAAGGTCAGTCATTTTAGTCCCTGTTTAAAAATGTGCGCTATTACGTCAACCGTCCAGCCATTGCCAAGCATTTTATAACGATTTGTATTAGATGTTTCTTCTATATTTACCGTCTCTAAAGATGATAATTCCATCTCTAACGAGTTGCCCGGCAACATCTTCAAGCTGCCTGTGAACTTGTAGGTGATGGGAATTTGATTCACACACATGTATATTGCCTTCACTATTATTGTGTTTATCAAGGTCAACATGATGCACAACCTCGCCTTTTCTGATTTTTCTACCAAGTACATGTTCAGCAACGACTTTATGAAGCCATTTACCATCCTGTGTTTTAAGGTATCGTCTGCCAGTATTTCCATAAGGCTCAAACTTTCTAAGTTCTGATTTAATTGGATCTCCGTTCCTAAGTAATTGACTGTAATGTTTTGTGCAGTAACCCTTTGATCCAGATCCAATAGGTTCATCACAACTTTTGCACTTTCTTGACTCGTCAACTGGCTGCTGTCGCTTCCAATGTTTGTAATGTTTGAGACAAAAGCCTTTAAGAGTTTGCTGCTTGCTGTCGCATCCTTCAAAGTCACAAATTTTAGTTTTATCGACATACTCTCTAGACTTTTCGGTAGTTCCGAACCTAACGTGCCTAAGATGGTGCTTATGGCACAATTCAGTTTTTTACTTGCGATTGGCTGATCGCATCTTTCGAGCTTACATATCCGCATTTTGAAATACCTTTTGTTGTCTCGTTGGTTTTAATTGATAAACTTAATGCAGTTGCATTATCTGGTACGGTTTGTAGGCGTTCGCATTCTATTGGTGTTAGCTTGCGGTACGCTTTGTCTTTTACAACCGCTGTTTGAGTTTGGTTTCTGTTCAGCCCTCGCCAGTCTGTCGCGTTTAATGGGTATGCTTTGGTTAATTCATTCCTTAGACCGTCTTTGCGGTTGTATCCCATACCTATCGGGTATCTACCCTTCGGTAAACTACTAACAACCGTATCTTTTGCCACCGTGGATAAACATCTGCTTTTGCCCTGTTCGTGGACTTCTAAGCACTGCACTGGCTTGCTTTCTAGCTTGTCGTTACGTTTGCCGTTTTCGTCTAGTTTGCGGCCTACTATGGCGGCAGGGTTGATGTAATCGCCTTGTCTACCATTTTTTACATACTCCATAGCTGATAAGCTTTTAGATTTACCCTCTAAATCATCACGTAATATGTGGGCGTTTCTTGCTTTAAATTTCTCAGACATGAACGTTGTGTTGTCCGGGTCATTTTCCAAGATATCAGCCAATAAAATACCTTTATCCTCTGGCTGTTCAATCTTCCAATTTGCCCAATAAAAACGCTGTCTATTCTGTGCGCTGACTAATGCGCTATTGATAAAAACAGGCTCAACGCCTAACTGCTCACTAATAATGGCTAGATATTCTTTTTTCATTCTGACGTTTTCAAGCATAAATTTAACGTCAGGGTTTAATGTTCTTATGTGCTTGAGAATATCGACGTAAACAAAAAATAATTTGCTGCGTGGGTCGTCAAATGCAAGTTGCTTGCCTGCAAAGCTGAAGCCCTGGCAAGGACTGCCGCCTATCAATAAATCAATACCTTTCCAATCAATATCCCATTCGCGCCATTGGGTGACATCTCCGAGTTGAACGGTTTCAGGCCAATTAGCTTGTGTTACCTGTATTGCATATTTATCTAGCTCGCTGGCGTGATAACTAGTCACGTTTATACCTGCGCTGTCTAGCGCAATTCTTCCACAACTCATGCCATCAAAAAGGCTTAATACTTTCATAACTGATCAATCCTCATATTCTCGATAATTCTAGCAGCATTCATTTTGCGCTTCATTATCGCTTTTTCTTTTTGGCTTTCTGTTATTTCCA
>CAXBGJ010000368.1:0-1990 GCA_963975045.1 uncultured Marinomonas sp.
GCAATACTTTTTGATGTTGGTGTGTTGCTAAATTCTCCATGACTATCGAGAGGCACCAATGGATTGGTTTCTGGATAGTAAGCAGCGATGTTTCCAGCGGGAATGCTATAAGGCACGAGTTTAAACCCGCTGACTTTTCGTTCTACGCCATCGTCCCATATTGAGCGTAATGTCACACTTTGGCCTTCTTCAAACCCTAAGCGCTGTATGTCTGCGGGGTTAATAAATACCACCTTACGCTCACCTTTAATACCACGGTATCGATCGTCCATTCCATAGATGGTGGTGTTGTATTGATCGTGTGAACGAAGCGTTTGCATGATCAGTGTTTTGTCTGACAACAAGTCTTGTGCACGCTTAGGTAAAATGGATTCAGGCAGTACGTGCGTATGTAAAATGGCTTTGTTCGAGGGGGTTGTCCACTTTCTTTCTCTTGCACTATTGCCCAAGTAAAAACCACCATCTTGTAGGATGCGTTGGTTGAAATCAGTGAATCCCGGTATGACGGCCGCGATATGGTCACGAATAACATCGTAGTCGCTTACGGCTTCCTTCCAGTCAATCGGGACGTTCCCTAATGTGGCGGCAGCTATTCCTGCAATGATGGCAGGTTCAGATTTTTGTTCTTTCGTTAATGGCTCTAAGACGCCACCAGAAGCGTGGATCATACTGAATGAATCTTCGACGGTGACTTTTTGTTGGCCTTTTGTTTGGTGGTCGATGTCGGTACGGCCAAGGCAAGGTAAGATAATCGCTTCTGTGCCAGTAATGAGGTGTGATCTATTGAGTTTGGTGCTGATCTGTACTGTGAGTTGGCATTTTTTTAACGCCTGCTCTGTGGCTTGGGTATCTGGTGTGGCGGCGGCGAAATTACCGCCTAGTGCGATAAAGACACCGACTTTTCCGTCGCGCATTGCACGTATGGTATCCACTACAGCCAAACCATGCTTTTGTGGTGGCGTGAAGTGAAAGTGTTTTTCTAACGCATCAAGAAAGGCTTGAGAAGGGCACTCGTTGATGCCCATGGTTCGGTCACCTTGCACATTACTGTGGCCTCGAACAGGACAGGTTCCGGCGCCGGGCTTACCTAAGTTGCCTCGCAATGTCAGTAAATTGACTATCTCATGTATGGTCGCAACGGAATGGTGATGCTGAGTAATGCCCATCGCCCATGTAATGATGACGCTGTTGGCGTTTGCATAGACGTTTGCGGCGTGCGTGATTTCTTCTTTTGTTAGGCCGGATTGTTTAAGAATGTCAGACCAAGAGGTTTGTTTAACCTGCTCTAAGTAGGCGTCTAAACCTTGTGTGTGCTCGTTGATGAAATCGTGGTCAAAAACGGCTTTGCCTTGTTGCTGGGCGGCTTCTTCTAAATCGATAAGCACTTTTACCATGCCGCGAACCACGGCCATGTCACCACCAATTTTTGGACAAAAATAGCCAGTGGTGGTTGGCTGAGAGCCATTGGTTAGCATTTCAATAGGATTTTGAGGGTTCTGGAAGCGTTCTAAACCGCGTTCACGCAGGGTATTAAAACTTAGTAATTGCGCCCCCCGCTTTACGACCTCTTTTAGTGTTTCTAGCATACGAGGATGGTTTGTCCCCGGATTCTGACCGAAGACAAAGACAGCATCAGTGTGTTCGAAATCGTCTATTTCAACCGTTCCTTTACCAATACCGATGCTGCTGGTTAAGGCGTAACCACTGGCTTCGTGGCACATGTTTGAGCAATCTGGGAAGTTATTTGTGCCGTAGGCGCGAGCAAACAGTTGATAAAGAAAAGCCGCTTCATTACTGGCTCGTCCTGATGTATAGAAAGCCACATTATCGGGAGACGACTGGCTTTTTAGGGTGTCGGCAATCTGTTTGTACGCTTGATCCCAAGATATTGGCTCGTAGTGATCCGTTTCTCGGTTGTAGCGCATGGGTTCGGTGAGTCGACCTTGATACTCAAGGAAATAATTACTTTGGGAGTTTAGCCAAGTGACAC
>CAXBGJ010000369.1:0-1976 GCA_963975045.1 uncultured Marinomonas sp.
ATAAGGCCTTTTTCTGGGTGATTCCAACGAATTAGTGCTTCGGCGCCGAAGACTTGATTTGTCTTTAGATCAAATTGCGGCTGGAAATATAATTCAAATTCGTTTTCTTGTAATGCTCGAGATAAATCGTCTTCCACTTGGATCAAATTATGTGTGCTTATCTTCATTTTTTCAGTGTAAAAAGAGAATTGATTTTTTCCTTTTGACTTTGCCTGGTACAACGCCATATCTGCATTTTGCATAATGGTTACTAGGTCGTAACCATGCTCTGGAATCATTGCAATACCTAAAGACGTACTGAGTATGTATTCTTTTGTGTCCATCTTTAATGGTGCGCGAATACTTTCTAATATTTTGTTTGCATGCGTTTCAGCTTCTTTTTGATCGTTAATGTCTCCAATCAAAATACCAAATTCATCACCACCCAAACGTACCACTAAGTCGGATCTGCCTTTTAACTTATTAAGCCTGTCTGCAACAAGGGCAAGTACCTTATCGCCCACATCATGGCCTATTGTGTCGTTAATGCGTTTGAAGTTATCCAAATCAAAATAAATAAAAGCCGAAATGCGTTTGCGTTTTTGATTGCTATACAGAGTACTAGGCAATCTATCTTGTAAATATCGACGGTTTGGCAGGCCAGTTAATGGGTCTTGATAAGCGAGTTGCTGAAGTTCTGTGGTTTTTTCTTTTACTAATTTTCTCAGTCTCAGCGGCTGAATTAAAATCGCGTATAAAGCAATGGAGAGTAAAAATGCCACAAGGAGACTGATTGCATATCCCGTTATACGGCGTGCAGTTAGTTGCGCCCCCAGCGTTTTACTAATGCTGAGCGTCCAAGTTCCAACGGGAAGAATAAGGTCGGTCGACGCCTGAATATCAGTCAGAGGGGCAGAAGTAGAAGACACTATAATTCTTTCATTTGTACCTGCGTGTTTTCTTGAAAGACTGTATTGGTAGCCTTCATTTTTGAGTTGCTGCAATTGCGTTGCTTCTAAGAGGTTATCTACATAAATAATGGCAGAAGCCAACCCCCAAAAAATCTCCCGTTGTGTACCTCGATATAAAAAAATCGGTGCGCGACTAATAACAGCCACACCACCTTGTACAAGAGGCACAGGGCCAAGTGCAAAAAGCCTTTTATGCTTAATAGCCAACATGGCTTCTTCTCTGAATTGAGGCATAGAGACGATATCTAACCCAATAGCAGATTCATTTTCTTCTAGCGGATAAATTTTTTCGATGATGCCATCTGGTGCAAGTTGAAGGCTTTCAATACCGCCAATGGATTTAATTAGGGCATCAGCGTATTCCTCAAACCACCTGCTATCGCCGTCATTATGCTCTACTTCAAACGCTAAGATTTGAGCCGAGGTGAAAGCAGATGAAAGACGTCGCTCTAGAGTAGATGCTTGTGTGCGAGATAGGCCATGCAAAAAAGACTTTTGCTGATCAATAATTGAATCATTGGTCGATTGTGTCCAATAGATGCCGAATAAAGCAATAATGCAAAAAGCAATACAGGAAATGATAATGGCAGAGGGTTGCTTTAGCTTTGCTTCTTTCAATCAATTGTCCTTAATTAGGTTGATCAATGAATACATCAAATAATACTCATAAATGATTTATTGGTATTTCATTTTTTGTAATTTAATGTGCAAAGTGTCAGCGATGTAGGGTAATGCTATGGTTAAGAGCATCCAGTTTTGAGCAAGGTGCTTTTCTGAAGAAAAAACAGAGCTGCGAAACGTTGTTCAGAAAAACGCTTCGCAGTTAAGTTGAGATTATATTAGTGCTAGAAACAATCCAGCAACGGCAATTAGACTACCAGTAACGCGAGTTATAATAGGCGCTTGGAAGCGAGCAATAGCCGCACCAAAACCGATTCCAACAAGATGCAATAATGCAGTCGCAGCAGCAAAGCCAAGTGCGTATTCTGCACCGTTCGCATTTAGTGGCATTTCTAAGCCATGAGC
>CAXBGJ010000370.1:0-1974 GCA_963975045.1 uncultured Marinomonas sp.
ATCAGTTTTCAGCCACTGAATGGCAGCATGTCTTAGCGCTGGACATTGATGATCCACTGCGAGTTCAGCTTTCTACTGGTGTAAGAAAAGGGCGCTTATTGTATGAAATGGGGGTTAATGATAGCGGCGTTGTGGTGATTACGTCACCAGAAAATGCGCCGTTCGAACCCTATTGGCGTGAGGCTTTGGCGGAATTATCAACTCAAACGCTGGGGTATTTTGTTCTTTCTTCTAGCCGTGATCTGCGTTCTTGTTTGCAGGATGAGGCGTTTACGGCCTTTTTCAAAAACGTTCTTCTCAAGCAAGCTTCCGCCGGCGGGGGCAGTCCTGTTTTGCAAATTATTTATCATGGCCAAAAATTATCAGAGAAGGATTGGGCGCAAGCGCTCGCGCCTCTGAGAATTCGTACGAATCAATTACATTTTGTTCGTTAGCGTTGGTCTTATTCTTTTTAATGGATTGTATTAATGAAAATTCTTCACACTTCTGATTGGCATCTTGGTCAGCATTTTATGGGAAAATCCCGCCGCGACGAGCATAAGGCATTTATTGTATGGTTGCTGGCGCTGGTGGACAGCGAATCGATCGATGCGGTGATTATTGCTGGCGATATCTTCGATACAGGATCGCCACCAAGTTATGCGCGAGAGATGTATCATCAGTTGGTATTAGACATGAAGGCGCGTGAGTGTCAGTTGGTCATTGTGGCGGGTAATCATGATTCAGTGAGTATGCTCAACGAGTCGAAAAGTTTGCTTTCCTATCTAGATACTCAAGTGTCGAGTCAAGCGAATCTTGATGACCTCGAATCTCACGTTATTCCTCTGAATGATAAAAACGGCGAGGTATCAGCGTGGGTGTGTGCTGTGCCATATTTGCGCCCAAAAGATGTAATGAAAAGCGCTGCGGGTCAATCCGAACAAGATAAGAAACTCGGTCTGTTGCAACATATTGGTGATTTTTATCAGCAGGTGTTTAACCTTGCCTGCGAGAAAAATAAAACGCTTAAGCAACCTGTGCCAATCATTGGTACAGGTCATCTTACGGCGATGGGCGGACAAGTGAGTGAATCGGTTCGTGATCTTTATGTTGGCACGCTGGAAGCCTTACCGACGTCTGTTTTCCCTAAGTTTGATTACCTTGCCCTTGGGCACATTCACCGTGCGCAAGCCATCACTAAAGATGGCCGTTTTCGCTATAGCGGCTCACCGATTCCTTTAAGTTTTGATGAGCTGGGTCGAGATAAGTCCTTGGTTGTTATTGATACCTCAGCCTTCGGCGATCAAGCGTTAGCAATGGATCTTTTCGATGAGCGACAAGAGCCAATTCAACTTCATACCATTCCAACCTTTCAGCTGATGCAAAGCCTAAAAGGCAATTTGAAAGACGTACTAAAGCAGATTGCCGACCTTCCATTGACCGAGTCAAAGACGAAAGATTGCTCTTTTTTGGAAGGTAAGAACCTTTGGCTAGAAGTCACGGTGATTGCGGATGAATATTTAAGTGATGTGCATAAACGACTGGTAGAGGCCATAGAAGGCAAACCCATTGAGCTGCTTCGAGTAATGCGAAAAAGCGCAGTGGAAACAAAGAGGGATGCTTTTGAATCGCGTCAAACCTTGTCTGAATTGACAGTAAAAGATGTGTTTGAGAAAAGTTTGCAGGGCAATGCTGACATTGATGAAGAAGAAAGCGTGATATTAACCAATTTGTTTAATCACTGTTTGATCGAGATGGAAGAAAGTCAGGAGCAGCAATCATGAAAATTTGTAAGCTCCGACTGAAAAATATCAATTCCTTAAAAGGCGAATGGGAAATCGATTTCACCAAAGCACCATTTGATGACGCGGGTGTGTTTGCCATTGTGGGTCCAACGGGCGCGGGTAAGTCCACATTGTTGGATGCAATTTGTTTGGCTTTGTATCATGAAACGCCCCGTCTAAAAGTGTCGCCTAGCCAGAATGAACTAATGAC
>CAXBGJ010000371.1:0-1956 GCA_963975045.1 uncultured Marinomonas sp.
TTTCGAGGTAAAGAGTTTTATTGGCATTCAGACTTTGAAACATGGCATGTAGAAGATGGTATGCCACGAATGAGAGCCTTGAGTATGTCTATTACCTTGACACCAAATGACCATAACAATGGTCCCTTGTTGTTGATTCCAGGTTCTCACCATACTTATGTTTCTTGTGTCGGTGAAACGCCAGATAATAATTATTTATCTTCTCTTAAAAAGCAAAACGTTGGCGTGCCAGATGACACATCGCTAGAAACACTGATAGCGTCTTCCGGAATTGAGGCCGCGGTTGGCCAGCCAGGGCGAGTGATTCTATTTGACTGCAATGTACTGCATGCTTCAAATGGCAACATTACACCAGCGCCTCGATCCAATTTATTTTTTGTTTACAACGCCTTATCGAATCGTGTGGATTTGCCATTTGGAAATACCGCGCCAAGACCAGAGTTTATCGCCTCTCGTGAGTTGATAAGAGTACTTTAAAAAAGCGATTAATACTTAAATTCCCCGCAGGCTTGTGACAATATAGCGGCAGTTTTTTATTTTGGCCGGCATACAACCTTCGGCCCCTTAACAAAGTGGATAAATGATGGGACAGCATACAGTTGAAAAAATCGGCGGAACGTCCATGAGTGACTACCGTTCGGTTCGAGATAATATAATTTTCAAGCCCGCTCATGCGAATAATATGTATCAGCGCGTTTTTGTTGTTTCTGCTTATTCAGGTATGACAGACAAGCTGTTAGAGCATAAGAAAACTGGCGATGCGGGTGTATTTGCGTTATTCGCCCAAGAGCGTAAGCAGAATAACTGGTTCCCGGCATTGCAAGGCGTACGCAGCGCGATGCTAGATATTAACCACTCTTTGTTTGAAGAAGGTGAACTGCGTCATAAAGCGGATGCTTTCTTAAACAGTCGTCTGCAAGAAGCTCAAGAATGTTTAGAAGACTTGCATCGCCTTTGTCAGCATGGTCATTTTTCGATTAGCGAACACCTTGCTACTGTACGAGAAATGCTTGCCAGTATTGGTGAAGCACACAGCGCTTGGAATACCGCCAATCTTCTGCAGCGAGATGGTGTAAATGCTGTTTTTGTTGATTTGACTGGTTGGAATGGCTCAGGTCACATGTCTCTTGACGAGCGTATTTTAAATGCGTTTAAAGACGTAGACCTAAGTAAAGAGCTGCCGATTACAACGGGTTATGCTCACAGCGAAACAGGTTTGATGTCGACGTTCGACCGAGGCTATAGCGAAATGACATTTAGTCGGATTGCGGTTCTCACTGAAGCTTATGAAGCGGTCATCCATAAAGAGTTTCATTTGAGCAGTGCCGATCCTCGTTTAGTGGGGGAAAACAACGCCGTGCCGATTGGTCGAACTAACTACGATGTAGCGGATCAGCTTGCTAATCTTGGGATGGAAGCGATTCACCCAAAAGCAGCCAAAGGTCTACGTCAAAGCGGCATATCATTGCGAGTTAAAAACACCTTTGAGCCAGATCATACGGGTACGCTAATCACTGGTGATTACGTAAGTGATGCGCCGTGTGTTGAGATCATTGCAGGTTGTCGCGGTGTGTTTGCTGTTGAATTATTTGACCAAGATATGGCGGGCGACATCGATAAATTTGATGTGGCGATCTTAAAGGTATTGAATCAGTTTCATGCTCATATTATTGCCAAAGACATTAATGCCAATACTATTACGCATTATTTAGCGATCAATCTGAAAACCTTGAAGCGTGTCATGCGAGTATTGCATGAGCGTTTTTCGGATGCTGAAATTACGCAGCGTAAAGTGGCCATTGTATCGGCGATTGGTAGTGATATGAAAACCACAGGTATGCTTGCGAAAGCGGTTAAAGCCATCGCTGATCAGAACGTGAATGTCTTAGCAATGCATCAATCTATGCGCCAAGTGGACATGCAGTTTGTGGTTGATGAAGAAGACTACGAAAAAAC
>CAXBGJ010000372.1:0-1929 GCA_963975045.1 uncultured Marinomonas sp.
TTGCTTCGGACTACGCAGGCATCATCCAGGCAATGCGTTTTGATAAAGTCGATATCGCTTGGTTAGGCAACAAATCGGCGCTAGAAGCGGTTGACCGTTCTGGTGCACAAATCTTTGCACAAACTGTAGACGTTTCAGGTAACCCAGGTTACTGGAGCTTGTTACTGGTCAATAAAAACAATACCAAAATCAATACTGTTGAAGACATGCTTAAACACAGTAAAGAGCTAACCTTTGGTAATGGTGATCCAAACTCTACGTCTGGCTTCCTAGTACCTAGTTACTATGTATTTGCAAAAAATAATGTTGACGCAAAGAAAATATTCAAACGTACGACCAACGCAGGACACGAAAGCAACTTCCTTGCGGTCGCGTCTGGACAAGTTGATGTTGCAACAAACAATACTGAAAACGTGGCTCGCATCAAGTCAACACACCCTGATAAATACGACAAAGTGAAAGTCATCTGGAAGTCACCTTTGATTCCTGCCGATCCTATCGTTTGGCGTAAAAATCTACCTGAGAGCATCAAAGGTAAAGTCTACGATTTCATGTTGAGCTACGGTAAAACCAATGATTCTGAAGAACTTGAAATATTAGAAGCCCTACAGTGGGCACCATTCAAAGCGTCTAACGATGATCAATTATTGCCAATCCGTCAGCTAGTGTTATTTAAAGAACGCCTTACATTGAGCGGCGATTCGAAAATGGCAGCCAAAGAAAAAGCGGAAAAAATCCAAGAAATTGATGACAAATTAGCAGAATTAAACCGTTCTATGGACGCAATTGCGGCCGCAAAAACGAACTAAGGTTCGTATGACTAAGTCAGTTTAGAAAAATAGAACGGGGAAAAGATAAAGGCGTGATTATTAAGAGAGACGTCACGCCTTTATCTTCACTTTCCTTTCAATGAACAACATGAATTGAGAAGTAACATGAGCGATATAACAGTCAATCAACCCATCAAAAAACCTTTTAATTGGCTATCAGCAATCGGCTGGGCCGTGCTCTTTATGCTGCTAAGTTGGGGTTGGAATGCGGCTGAAATGAATCCGCTTGTTTTGATCAAAGACAGCGGCAATATGTTGGAATTTGCGGGCGATTTTTTCCCGCCAGACTTTCGTGATCTTTCCTATTATCTAGATGAAATGATCATCACCTTGCACATCGCTCTTTGGGGAACGGTGCTAGCAATTATTTTCGCCATCCCTTTTGGTTTGATGAGTGCTGACAACATGGCACCGGCTTGGCTTTATCAACCCGTGCGCCGTCTGATGGATGCGTCTCGTGCCATTAACGAAATGGTGTTTGCCATGCTGTTTGTGGTCGCTGTCGGGTTAGGGCCTTTCGCAGGAGTAATGGCATTGTTTATTCATACTACCGGCGTATTAGCCAAGCTGTTTTCAGAAGCGGTTGAAGCGATAGACCCACGCCCTGCAGAAGCCGTTAGAGCCACAGGCGCCAATAAACTAGAAGAGATTCTTTATGGTGTGATTCCACAGGTTCTGCCGCTATGGATTTCCTATTCCTTGTATCGATTTGAAGCCAATGTACGTTCAGCCACCGTTGTCGGCATGGTTGGAGCAGGCGGGATTGGTGTGATTCTTTGGGAGAGTATTCGCGGTTTCAGCTTTCAACAAACATGCGCCGTAATGATCGTCATCATTATTTGTGTGGTCATTATTGATTTGATTTCTCAGCGTTTGCGCAAAGCGTTTATCTGATTTTTTTTGCCCAGAAAACTTGTCTAGACAAGCGATCAATAAGACAAATTTTTACCCAAAGTCTTTTTGAATAAAGCTCTTTTTTAAAACAAGTACGAGATGACTATGGCCATTTATCTAAAGATTGCTCAGCAACTTAAAAATGAAATTCACCAGCAGTACGAATCTGGAGATCTCTTGCCTGCAGAACAAAAGCTGGCAAGTC
>CAXBGJ010000373.1:0-1893 GCA_963975045.1 uncultured Marinomonas sp.
TCTACCTTCTAATAAGTTATCTAAAAAGGCCTGTGATGAACGAAATTACTATAATCAAGCCAGACGATTGGCATTTACATTTTCGTGATCAAGACATGTTGCTTGAGACGGTTCCTGCGACAGCGCGTTGTTTTGAGCGTGCGGTAGTGATGCCAAATTTGGTGCCGCCAGTCACCACGGCTGAGTTAGCATTAAGCTACAAAGAGCGAATCTTAGCGGCGCGACCTGCAGGTAGCTCTTTTATGCCGATTATGACGATTTATCTCACCGATAAAACCACGGTTCAAGATATTAAAGACGCTAAGAAAGCAGGGGTGTTAGCTGCAAAAATGTACCCAGCGGGCGCCACAACAAATTCCGATTCAGGCGTAAACTCTCTTGAATCGCTTTATCCCGTATTTGAAGCGTTAGCAGATAACGATATGTTGTTGTTAATTCATGGCGAAGTGACTCAGAAACACATTGATATTTTTGATCGTGAAAAAGAATTTATTGATCAACATATGGTCAAAATTGTCGCGCGAGTACCCAAGCTTAAAGTAGTCTTTGAACACATTACAACGAAAGACGCCGCTGACTTTGTTTTGTCTGCGCGTGACGGTGTTGCGGCGACCATTACGCCCCAGCATTTGTTGCTAAATCGCAATGATATGTTGGACGGTGGTATGCGTCCTCACAATTATTGTTTGCCGGTGCTTAAACGCAGTACACATCAAGAAGCGTTACGTGCCGTTGTCAAGTCTGGTTCGCCTAAGTTCTTTCTAGGGACGGATTCTGCACCGCACGCTAAACATCGTAAAGAGTCTGATTGCGGTTGTGCTGGTTGCTACAGTGCTTGGTCTGCTTTGGAGCTGTATACGCAAGTGTTTGATGAGCTTGGCGCGTTAGATAAGCTAGAAGGCTTTGCGAGCCTCTATGGTGCGGATTTTTACGGATTGCCTCGCAATACAGAAACCGTCACCTTGGTTCGTGAGGAATGGGAAGTGCCTGCGAGCATTACCTTGCCAAATGGTGAGCCAATTGTGCCATTTTTTGCGGGTAAAAAAGTGGCTTGGAAACTGAAGTAGTGCTTTAATTTTTAGCGTTAAAGTACGAAATATCAAAGCCGAATTCAGCAATGGGTTCGGTTTTTTATTGGATCTGAAAAGTGGGTTCTGCTAAAAATGTGAT
Organism: uncultured Marinomonas sp.; assembly: GCA_963975045.1. Lineage (GTDB taxonomy): Bacteria > Pseudomonadota > Gammaproteobacteria > Pseudomonadales > Marinomonadaceae > Marinomonas. Next base: position 1,171 of record CAXBGJ010000373.1, read on the forward strand.
TTGTAAGGAATTCTGAGTGAAAGAGAAAGTTGAATGAAAGAGAATTTTTCAGAAAAGAAAGATGGTGCGGATGGAGAGACTCGAACTCTCACGCCGTGAAGCACTGGAACCTAAATCCAGCGTGTCTACCAATTCCACCACATCCGCATGTCGTGTTGACGAGCTGGATAATACCGATATCTGTGATTGATACAAGTTTTTTTTAATCAATATCTAGATTTATTTTCTTGCTGGCTTTACTGGATTTTATAAGAGTAAACAGGGACATACGCTATGAAAAGTGGTCTAATATTGGCAATATAAACTGTCTTTGAAGCAGAGTGTAATTATGGAAAGTCGTTCAGTTTATTTACAATTAAATACCCTTGATATTGCTACTCTTTTTGTTTTTTTTGCCTGTTGGTGGGGCTATGCTGCATACGCTCAATACAACTCTCGGCGTCGTGCTTGTCTAGTGAGTGTGTTGCATCAGTTTAGATTGGCATGGATGTCTCGCTTGTTACGTCGAGATAACCGAATTGCCGATGCGTCTGTGATGGCCAATTTAGAACGCAGCAGCTTATTTTTTGCATCAAGTAGTTTACTTATCATTGCGGGCCTTTTTACTGCTTTTAATTACTCAGAAAAAGCATTAGGTATCCTGTCAGACTTTTATCTTCTGTCTCCTATGAGTCAGCAAGAATGGGAGTTGAAAATCATCGTGTTGGTAATCATCTTTGCCTA
>CAXBGJ010000374.1:0-1880 GCA_963975045.1 uncultured Marinomonas sp.
CTAAAATACCTTGGCGGTTATTGTTAAGCCAGTATGGAATCCATACTGGCTTTTTTATGCATCCATTCTGGTATTTTCATTCACACCAATACGCGCTTTTAGGCCGAGGAACCACTACCTCCATTTTGAACTTGATACATCAGTAATTGCAGCGCATAAAAATGAATTTCTTAGCAATAAAACACAGAGCCACAGAGCGATATCATCTGACGCATGGTTACCCCTTAGATAAAAATAGATGGATAGGCTTAGGCGATTTGGTTTGTGGTTAACGAGATTCAGGACTATTTTTCACCTGCCCCCAAACTCTGACTTCTTGTTAGGTGTTCTTTTCGTGCATAGAAATAGTAGTCACTGATTTGACAGAGTGTATAAAGAATCTTTCTTTAACAGCAAGGTAATCAGCATTGGAGAAAAACTCTTCCATGACTTCTTTGCTCGGAAAATCTAAAGTAAACACTCGGTTTATTACTTCTTCTGTTTTGGATTTTAATACTTCACTAATTTTGAAGTCAAAGCCAAAACTACCGCCAAATGAATGAAGGATTGGTATCATATTCTCACGATATTTTTGATACTCTTCATCATTGATAACTTCTAAGCCCATTATTCTCTCAAATGACATACGCACTCCAAACTTGATGAACATCTAACATTTAAATAGTGCGTATGCGCGTTTAAACAATTTCAAAATTTTCTGGTGAACGCCATAAATAACTGAATCAAAGTTACTTTATGAAATTACTCACAGAAACTGAAATTGGAAATACGAGCATACGCGTTATTACACCTTTTTTAGGAAGTCACAGCCTGTTATTTCTAAGCTATAAACCTTTATTCCTTGATACTAAAAGACTTTCCTATGTACTGCCAGTACAAAGCGCGCGCATTTTTAAATCCCCCCAATCTCAAACAACCTCACTCGCGACAACCGAACACCGATACCCTGCTTTGCTGTCGCCTCGTGCGGTGACTTTGTCGATGGACCAGTTGCCTTTCATTTCGGGTGGGAAGGTGTCGTTTAGGGTGGCTATTGATAAGGAATAGTTAAAGCAGCAATCCGTAATGGATTGCTGTCTTAATAGGTTATTGTCGATCTTTGAAGAAGGCTACAATGGAGTCGATCGGCATCCAAAGTTTAGAGGTGTGTTCTTCCCTTTGAAGGAAGATGAAGCCGCGATTCTGGTAAAATGTAACGAGATCATCGTCTTTGGCGTCTACGAACAGTCCAACGACGCCCATGCTCTCGTTTATTAGCAGTGTTCGCCGCATTGCATCGATTACCATGATTTTGGCGATGCCCTGCCCTTGGTAACCTTCATCCACCCCCATTCTGGCTAATGTCACGCCGGGCAATGGGTTAGGGTATTTCTTGTACAGTTTATGAGGAACAGGAACTTTGACCTCAATATTACTGAGCGAGTAGAAGCCCGCAATGTCTGTTTCATCGCTCCCTTCCAGAACAAACGTCCTAGATAGGTTTCGCTTTGCGGCACTGTTCGCAGACTCTTTTAGAAATTTGTTAATTCGCTCATTGCCACAATCAAAGCGTTTTCGATTGTGGCTTTCTTTCAAAGGTGACAGTGCCATTTTCATAATCCTCTAGCGCTTTATAAGCATCATCAAGATGTTGAATCTTTGGCGGATTGTCTAATGCTTCAAAAAATCGGTTAGCCCCTTCCATAGACAACATGAGTAGCCTATTGCGTTCTACCACTTCTTTTGCCTTATCTAAGGCTGCATCAATCATAAACTGAGACATTGAAGCTCCGGATAACTCCGCCGCATTGATAATGATCTCTTGAACATCTTTTGGCGCTCGAGCAACGAGACGCACATTTTCTTGGACATGAGACGTAGTCATAGCATTCTCCTTGGCT
>CAXBGJ010000375.1:0-1788 GCA_963975045.1 uncultured Marinomonas sp.
TCTTTTTAACTGGGCCGAAACTGCGTCGATGAATCGGCGTGATGCCATGCACTTGGATGGCTTTAAGATGCAAGGCAGTAGGATACCCTTTATGTTTTTCAAAACCATACTGTGGATAAATTTTGGCGGCCTGCACAATATCTCTGTCACGGGTCACTTTGGCTAAAATAGACGCGGCAGAAATAGCGGCGTGCCGAGCATCCCCTTTAACCACCGCCTCAGCAGGGCAAGGAAGGTTAGGGGGAATACGATTACCGTCTATCAATACATGCTCAGGTGGCACTGACAATAACGCCACGGCTCGTGACATAGCTAGCATACTGGCGTGTAGAATATTTATCTCGTCAATTTCTTCTATCGTCGCACTGGCAATACCATAGGCTAGAGCTTTTTCTTGTATTTCAATAAACAAGGCTTCACGCTTTTTTTCGCTTAATTTTTTTGAGTCAGCAAGACCTTCTATTGGCCTATTTGGATCTAGTATCACTGCAGCCGCTACTACTTCGCCAGCCAACGGTCCTCTTCCCGCTTCGTCGGCACCCGCAAGCAAGTCACCAAAGTAAATTTGACTAACAAAAGGCTCCATTATTTATTTTTTTCCTCAAGCATTGACACAATTGCTTGCGCAGCACGCTCTCCAGCATTCTTACGTAACATTTTATGCAACTTAACATATTTAGCTTGAATGCTTTTATCGCCATTAAAAGACCGCCAAGTCTGTAGTAATCTTGTCGCTAAATTATCTGGTGTCGCGTCATCTTGGAGTAATTCAGGAACTAAGGCCTCATTTGCTAATAAGTTAGGCAAAGAAACATACGGTACCTTGATCATTCGAGACATGATGGCGTAAGTCAGCTTATTGACTCGATAAGACACCACCATTGGACGTTTCACCAGCATAGCTTCAAGAGCCGCCGTCCCAGACGCCAACAAAATAGCATCGGATGCGGCCATAACAGTGCGCGATTGACCATCAATAAGAATCGCTTCTGCATTAGCCTCTTGAAGTATCGACTCTATTTGCCCTCGTCTTGCCGCATTGGCCGCTGGCATCAAAAAAACAGCATCGGGTTCTTTTTGCTTAATCCGTTTCATCGTTTCTACGAAAAGAGGTGCTAAACGAGACACTTCACCTTCGCGAGAACCAGGTAAAATACCAAAGACAGGGCCATTAATTGGGCCTATGTTAAGCGTATTTCTTGCTTCAAGAACATCACTCTCTAGAGGGATATCATCAGCCAATGTATGACCAACACAAACGATAGGAATTTTATGCTCATGATAGATAGGCAATTCGAACGGAAATAACGCCAACATCAAATCGACCGATTTCTTGATATTAAAAATACGTTTTTGACGCCATGCCCAAACAGAGGGGCTCACATAATGTACCGTCGGAATACCAGATTTTTTTAATTTACGCGCTAAAGGCATATTAAAATCAGGTGAATCTATTCCTATAAAAGCAGTTGGTGGATTGTTTAAGCAAGACTGATATAAGCGTTTTCGGATACCAAGAAGCTCTATTAAACGCCCTAATACCTCAACCAGCCCCATTACTGACAATCGATCCATTGGCACAACCGTTTTGAAACCTTGCGCTTCCATTAACGGCCCACCAATCCCTTCAAAAATAGCATTGGGTTGCAATATTTTTAAATGGGCAATCAGATTAGCACCTAAAATGTCACCTGAAGCCTCACCTGCTACTACAACATATCGTATCGGAGACGTCACTTTCATTTATACAACCTCTAATAATAAAAAACCCCGAAACTGTCCGGGGTT
>CAXBGJ010000376.1:0-1771 GCA_963975045.1 uncultured Marinomonas sp.
CGACTCTAATGATGAGTGCTCGGGATAAAAAGCAATGCCGATAGACACTCCTGCATGGATCAGCCGATTTTTTGAAAGACTAGAGTCACTCAATGACTTCAAGAGTTTAGTGGCCACCGTCTCGGCATCCTCTAAATGCTGAATTCGGATCCCCATGACCAATTCACGCTCATCATAATGCGCAAGGAGGTCATTATCTCGCACCGTATCTTGCATAATATCAGCCAACACTTTCAACTCGCCCTCATCTATTTTCGACGGTGAAAGCAATCGCAGCGAAAATAATGCAGCTCGTTGAAAATGACGACGAGAGTCTTTTAATACAATACTAAAACTATTATCAAAACTAAAACGTCGTAATAAGCCTGTCGATGGGTCTCGATGGCTGTCTTCCAATAGCAAATAATCGGCTTTTTCTCGCTCAAATACAGCGTCCAACCAAGAAGCGTAACTGTCTAAAGCCAGTCCCATTAGCTCTCCTTCTAACAGGGCGTCTTCTCGTTGAAATGCTAACATTAAATAGATAGAACCCTGACCATCGGATACGCTCACCATGGATGCGTCTGAAAAACCATGTTGATTAAAAAAGACCTGCCAGTGTTTCCACTCTGATAAATTCGGAATGTTCATGTCATGACGTTTAGGACAAGAAGGAGTGGCGGCAAAAGTAATCAGAGCTTGAGGAACAGTAACCAATCGGCCATTTGGACTAAGTAAGCTTTCATTAATAGAATCTACATATTGTAAATGCCATTGCGAACACTCTTTGTCACACACAATAAAAAGACAATAAGCATTGGGCAACTGAGCCTGTAGCCTATTTTTAAAGCTGTTCAGCAAGGAACTTAATAAAGCCCCCTTTGAAATCATGTGCAGCATTTGGGGCATGTCGCTGTATAGATCTTTGATAAAATCTCGCTCTCTTTCAAGATAGGCAATACGAGATCGCAAGACCTGCTGTTCCTTAAGCAATTCGTTTGATGCGTTTATAGGCATAAAATACTAAAACCACAATAATCCATAATGGAAACTAGATTAACGACCTAAGACAAAAAGTAAAGGATATAGTAAAGCCAAATGAGAGAAAAAAAACAATCTGGCCTTACTTATTTAATTCAAACAACCTGATAAACACGTTGACCAGAAATATACGTCGCGGCGACTCGGCCAACAAATTCATCACCAAAGTACGGAGAATTATGACCTTTTGTTTTCCGAGTATCATACGACCACACCCAACGTGCCGTACTGTCAAACAAAATAAAGTCAGCAAAACTGCCTACCGACAAAGAACCCGCCTCCAAACCAAAACAAGCGGCAGGACCCGATGTTAAGCAAGTTAACACGGTGGAGAAGTCTAAATCCCCTTCGTCCATTAATAGCATAGCCAAAGGTAATAAAATTTCGACGTTAGCCATACCAGGTTCAGTGGCTGCGAAAGGGGCGATTTTCGCCATTTTTTCATGGGGCTGATGATCAGAACAAATCGCGGTAATGACACCCGCTTTTATCCCCTCAATTAGAGTCAAACGATCTTCATCGCCTCGTAACGGTGGCAACACATGATAGTGACCATCGAACCGGCTCAATACCTGGTCATTCAATAGTAAGTTGTGCACGGCAACATCGGCCGTCACATCCAATCCAGAAGCCTTTGCATCCGCGATCATTTCAACCGACTTGGCACAAGACAAACGAGCAAAATGCGCGCGCACTCCTGTTTTTTCGACCAGTAATAAATCACGCATCAGCGCAATGGTTTCCGCTTCTT
>CAXBGJ010000377.1:0-1684 GCA_963975045.1 uncultured Marinomonas sp.
TCGACACCCCTTTACCCAAGCATGGGTCACTTTTGTCGCGCCTTGTCCTTTTTAGACTAAAGGGGCTTTGCCCCTTTTCACCCCCATTCTTCAGTTATGCAGATTCCATTCGAACACTTTGAGCAAGGAGCTTTTTTCCGCTCTGCTGGGCGAGTAACTTTTGCCAAACGATGCAAAAGTTACCAAAAAATATTTTATCGGACTTTCAGCCCAAACGTCTCGTTTACTTTGTTTAGAAGAGCCTTTAGCAAGATGACTTATATCGTAAGGCATAAATTGTTTTTGTTGTTCTTAGGAAGGGTTTTTTTAAATATCGTAGATTACTGGTAGAGCATTATGCTGTTTTCTATAAAGTATTAAAGCAAGAAATCTGTATTGTTCGAGTGCTACATGAGGACATGGATGCACCACAAAGGCTTCTGGATTAACGAATTTAATTGAAGAGCTCAGAATCCTTTAAAACCACATATCTAAGTCGTTATGCCATACCTACTTCCATTCATCTGCATTTTCCATTTATTTTTAAAACACTGCTAAACTCTGAATGATTCTCTTCAATAAAGTAAGAAGGCTTAGCCCAATATGTCTGAAGTAAATTTAAAATGCGCTTGTGGAACTGTTACAGGAAAAACCTTAGCCGTCAGTTCAAGAATTGGTACGAGGATTACTTGCTGTTGTAACGATTGCCAAGTATTTGCTCAGTTTCTGGGACAGGAAGGAAAAGTGTTAGATCAATATGGCGGGACAGATATACTTCAAATACCAGTCTCTCATCTCACGATTAATGAAGGAAAGTCAGAAATTGCCTGTATCAGGTTTAGCCCTAAAGGCATGTATCGTTGGTATGCTAAGTGCTGCAACACACCAATTGGAAATACATTTGGTGCTGGTGGTGCATTTATTGGGATTATTCATAGCTTCATGGACAAAGCGACAACGAGTGAGGTGGATTTAGGCAAAAACAGAGGTCACATTCTTACTAAGTTTGCTAAAACACCGGTTCCTGAGAATCTTAAAGGTTCTTCATTGAGCATTAATTTTAGAGTGGTGACTAAAGTCATTTCATGGAAGTTAAAAGGTCTCAACAAACCCTCTGAGTTTTTCAATAACAATGCAGAGCCAATTTGCGAACCTCAAATCCTTGATAAAAAGGCTCAGAACTCTTAAAAAACTAAAGACTATGTCGCCTTTAAAGCCTACAAAAAGTACTCTTTCCATATCTGATCCGCTGCTTGGTGCAGCAAGCTGTGTCGCCATGCGACTTTTTCTTCTTGTCTGTCATAGCCACCGCCGATGACACAGGCGATTGGTAGGTTGAGTGCGACACAGGTTTGGATGACGTATTTATCTCTTGCAAATATGCCATCGTCGGTTAGGTTGACGTAGCCGAGTCGGTCGTCTTGATGTACGTCGACACCAGCGTCGTAGAAGATGAAGTCTGGCTGGTGTTCGGCGAGTATCGTCGGCAACGTGTTTTGTAGAATGGATAAGTATTCTTGATCGTTGGCGCCTTTGGGGATGGCGATATTGATGCCAGCAGTTTGTTTGATTTGTGGGTAATTTTCTTCGCAATGCCATGAGACAGGAATAATGTTGGTGCTGTCTTTGAAAAAGGCGATGGTGCCATCGCCTTGATGTACGTCGCAGTCTATGATGAGTATTTTATTCGCTTTACCCGATTCGA
>CAXBGJ010000378.1:0-1674 GCA_963975045.1 uncultured Marinomonas sp.
GCGATGGTTTTTAATTCATTACGTATGTGGGCTTGAAAGAGTGCTGGGTCAATTTTTCGGTAATCTTTGTCTTCGTTCTGAATCCAAGACAAGCACAAAAAACTTTCGTCGTTAATAACAAATGCCTGAGAGGTCGCCAAGCTGTTTAGCGCGCGATTAGGACGACCGGTTAGGCCTAATGTTTCAGAGGCACCAAGGTGGCGGTAAGTCTCTACCAGTTGGCCCGCGCTAATGGCTTTCAGTGGCGCGATGTCTTCAAGGGTTTGGCATAAACAACCCGCGTCTAGTAGTTTTTGTTTGACCTTATCGTTTTGCGCCAAAATAACCATGGACGTGGTAACTTTGTTTGGTCTGTGCTGTATGCGATGCAAACCGAGAGGGTCAAGATCGTCGGTTTTTATGAGCTCTTCGTCGAGCATTTTTCCAACCAAATACAGGCTTTGTGCCCAGACCAACGGCAGGTTGTCATTCGGCACACGTTTCTGTGATCCTGGGTTTTCTTTCTCGGCTAAAATATTTTCTTGTGGAACATAATACAATTCCGGCAAGAGCATCTGACCGTCTTTTTCGACCATTAACGATTCTAATTTATGGCGATAATAATTGGCACTTTCCCAATCTCTGGCGAACAAACGGTCAATATAAAGGTAGGTGAAGAAAAGCGGCCATTCGGACTCAATGTGCTCGAAGTTAATCAGCTCATCGTATTCATAATAAATTCGACTTTGGTCTTCGAGTTCAGACTGATGACCATCTAATAGAAAACGCTTACAGCCGTATTCACCGCCTAGCTTGCTGATGATTTCTTTGCGTGTGCGTCGGGTTAACTTTTCATCATTTACGGCAAATGCCGGAAAGCCAATGATACTAAGGACAGCGCTGTCGACTTCTTTAGAACGAGATTCTTTGGGTAACAAGGATTGTAGTACCGAGCCTGCGCGGGCAACCGCATCAGCAAAGGAGTGAACGACAGCCCATTCTGGACCATCTTCGCCAAATAGATTTAAACCGTCCATGCCTTCCATCGCGGCTTTTGCCATGCCAACGGAACTGGCGTTTATTTCGGCTTTACCATTGTTAACCTTATTGCCTCGTTCCCAAATACCGTAATCTGGCGTGCGATAAGTACGAGAAATGTAATAAATAAGGTTTTGGATAAAATTAAATTCATCACGAGAAAAGATGAGCTTGCTGCCCGCTTTGGTCATTTGCGCCAGCATCAATAAATAAAAGCTGGTGGCATCGATTTGCAGATGTCCCCATGCGTCATCCGCAACGGCTTCTAAGCCTGTTTTAGTATCGTATTTTGCATGCAGCGCGTCTTTTGGGTCCAAGCTATGTTTGAATGCTTCGACTTTATGAGATTGTCGCATCATGGCAAATAGCAGCCCGCGCATCATTTTGATACAGGTAAACTCAAGTTCATTTGCGCGTTTTTGAGGATTTGAGGCACGTTTATAGGCCAAATGTAGTGCCCATACGGCTTGAATACTATAGACATTGTCTCGAACCCAAGCATCGGTGTAATTACCGTGATTGTTGATGCTGGTGCTGGCAGGGAAAAGTCCTGTCACTGGGTGCTGGCGGGATAAAATAACCGCCTGTATATGTTGATAAAGAGAATCTAGCTTATCTTGTGTATCAGATGCCATGTTTGATCCTTTAGAAAACGTA
>CAXBGJ010000379.1:0-1669 GCA_963975045.1 uncultured Marinomonas sp.
GGTAGGCAGTTTAGTGTGACGCTTTGGCCAACCTTAATTTTGCTGCACGACGGGAAAGAAATTGGGCGAGTTGTTCGTTTTACAACAGCCAATGAAATACGAGAATTGATGAGCCTAAGTGTTTGAGTGCTGGCTAGTAGAAGCCGCCCTGTTAAGACGGTGTTTTTTAGGCTGTTATGTCAATCAGTCTGCCAATGGTTTTATCCGATGAGTCGATTACTTTGGCATTGGCTTGAGCTTCTAATTCACTGCTTTTGGCTTCGATTAAGCCATCTTTAATAGGCGAGCCGTAAATACCCGAATTTTTAGGTGTATTTTGGCTTAGCGTTTGAGTTGACGCCTCTGCTACTTTTTGGCTAGCTTGGTCTAGTTTATCTTGGCTGCGCTGTAGACCTTGCTGACCATATAGAAATGAAGAATTGTTGATTTGCATTGGCTGGCCTTCTTTTTCAAGTGTTCAGTAATAGTATCATTAAATTGTCTGTTTTTTGAACAAGGACTGTTTTTTTATGTTGAGTATTGAAAATGTCATTCATTGAAGATGTGGTTAGTCACTGGAAGGACAGAATGACGGGTGGTTTGAAGAAGGCCTTTTTGATCAGCGTGCTTACTTTTTTCTTATCCCCCGCGATGGCCGTCAATACTATAGATTCTGAGAACCAAGCGCTTTTCTATAAAGCGATAGACGATAATCAAACAGCTAAAAGCCCGTCTGGCGCTATAAGCTATGCCAATAAAGTGGACGCCTTGAGTCAGGTTTTATTAGGCGCTGAGTATGTCGGTGGTAGTGTTGGTGAAGGCGAAAGCGGGGTATACGATAAAGACCCTTTGATTCGTTTTGATGTGTTTGATTGTACAACGTATGTTGAAACCATATTGGCAGGCGCTATGTCGGCTGCTTCTGATGAGTTTAAAGAGAACTTAATGCGTCTGCGCTATAAAGAGGGAAATGTATCCTTCGTGTCGCGCAATCATTTTCCTAGCCTAGACTGGCTGCCTAATAATCAAGATAAGTTAGTTGATATCACATCAAGCGTTGCAGGCGGCGCCGTTTCAATGGCAAAGACTATAATAGATAAAACGGCGTGGTATCAGCATATTGGGAGTGATGTTATTCATTGTGATGTGGCATCGTCGAACGAATGTCTAACGTTGTTGACTCGGTTACAGGCGGAAGGCAGTGTGTTTGTTCCTGAGCCTGCGTTTCTGTCTTATATTCATTTAACCGATTTGTTTCTTGGTGAGGCTAAGGGCACTAATCAAGCTTTATTAGACCGAATTCCTTCTGGCAGCGTGATCAATATGGTTCGTCCCGATTGGCCGCTTAAACAATGGATTGGAACTAATATGAACGTGTCACATCAAGGAATCGCCATTCGAAAAAATGGCACGCTATTTCTTCGGCATGCCAGTGTTGTACACAAAAAAGTCATAGATGAAAATTTTTCGGATTACTTCTCGAATTTCTCCTCAACGTCTTCTTTAAAAGGATTTAATGTTCAGACGTTGAGGTATTGATAGGCAAGCCTAGAGATTTTTTTGGGTGCCATCGATTATTTTTTACTGCGCCGTTGCTTAAAATTGGTGCTGAAATACTGCAGATGTAATTCCAAAGCATCACATGAAATGGTGATTTCGCGAACTGACAAATACAAAGAGTACATCAGGC
>CAXBGJ010000380.1:0-1667 GCA_963975045.1 uncultured Marinomonas sp.
GGGTTGTTGCAACTGATTTCATAATTTGTGCGTTTGGTCGCGTCTGGCCTCTGATTGCGGATTTGAATCGACTCATCATCACAAACAGGTAAGTAATTGAGTGCTGCCACATTGTTTAATGTAATGCCAATAATGGCATCTGGGTATGTTTCAGCCAGTCTAGGGATCTCTACTTGGTTTATGAAGTGATTAATTTGATCTTCAGTAGATAGGGCAAATGTTAAACTGGCTTGAAAACAAATGAAGGCTAAGCTTAGCCTTATGATTCGCATGATTTACTCACTTTGTTTATTATGGCGTTATAAATAAGATAGTTAGTAAAATATTAGAAAGCACTTTATCATTGGATGATGCATTTTAACAATTTTGAGGTTATACCTCGGTATAATGTTTACACATTTTGGAGGCGTTTATGGCTGGAGTTTTGGATACTGTTAACCAACGTACGCAGCTTGTAGGGGAAAATCGACTTGAACTGTTGTTGTTTCGTCTGAATGGTAAGCAAATTTATGGCATTAACGTCTTTAAAGTGAAAGAAGTTCTTCAGTGTCCGAAGTTAACGACTATGCCTCACAGCTCGCCTGTGGTCAGAGGCGTTGCTCATATTCGCGGTGGAACCATTCCAATTTTAGATTTGGGATTGGCAACTGGCGCGAGTCCTATGGAAAATATCAGCCAATGTTTTGTCATTATTACGGAATATAATCGTCGGATTCAGGGTTTCTTGGTTCGTGGTGTCGAGCGTATCGTTAACATGAATTGGAGTGATATTCAGCCGCCGCCAAAAGGATTGTCGAATGACAATTATCTGACTGCCGTTTGTCAGGTCGACAAAGAAATGGTTGAGATTATCGATGTTGAACAGATTCTATCTGAGGTTGCTCCTACTCGACAGGATATTTCGGAAGGCATCGTCAATGCTGATGTAACAGAAAATGCCAAAAAGCACCATATCCTTATTGTTGATGACTCTTCGGTCGCACGCAAACAAATTAAGCGTTGTATGGAGCAGGTTGGTTTTGCCACCACTGTTTTGTGTGATGGTCGTGAAGCACTTACTTTCCTCCAAAACATGGTTGCTGAGGGAAAAGACGTCACGCAGGAGTTTTCTATGGTTATTTCTGATATTGAAATGCCAGAGATGGATGGGTATACGCTGACGACCGCTATTCGTAATGATAGCCGTCTACAAGATTTATTTATTCTTCTTCATACTTCTTTGAGTGGTGTTTTCAACGAAGCGATGGTGAAAAAAGTCGGAGCGGATGGTTTCTTGGCAAAATTTCAACCGGATGAGTTGGCTCGATTGGCAATAGAAACTGTGCAGGTGCAATCTGAATAATGTTTAGGTTGATCTTTGTATCATGCCTTATTTATCCCTGTTACTTATGGAGTTTTAATGCTCAGTAGTACAAATGCAATTACGCCTAATGGCTACATTAGGTTTAGAGATTACTTGCAGAAAGCGTGTGGAATCTCACTGAGTGACAACAAGCAATATTTGGTCGCTAGCCGTCTAGGTAAAGTGCTGGAAAGAGAAAACTTTTCTAAGATTGAGCAGCTAGTTGACGCTTTAGAGCGATTTGGGAGTGCTAAGCTTAAGGAAGAAGTCATTAATGCAATGACGACAAATGAAACGCTTTGGTTTAGGGATACGCATCCATTTA
>CAXBGJ010000381.1:0-1659 GCA_963975045.1 uncultured Marinomonas sp.
AATTTTCAAATACGGAAACAGAGACACCTACCACCTCCTCTTGATTCATAGTCAACGACAAGTAGTGTGGACTCTGCTCTATTTCCCATCGCCAATCTGGGCGCTGCTTTTGCCAACGGCCCAACAATAGACCAAGTTCCTGCTTAGGCAGTACCATTTTGAAAGATACAGATGACGCGCTACCATCAAACTGTCCAAGTCGAACCGACATAGGCAACGCCTGAATTAGACCCAGCACGGACTCAAAAAATATATTGCCCTCGTCTTGAGCCATCATCCAATCAGACTGGACTAAGCGTGTTTGTTGATACGTCAAAAGCGCTTTTTCAGAGTGCTGCTGTAACCTCCAAAAATAGACCGCTGCAAAGCTATGAATCAATAAACTCAGCAGCAATAAATAGCCCCAGAGGTGTCGGGCCTTTTTTCGTTTTTCCTTATCGGGTTGGTAAAACGACAGCGCACGCTGAGCGCAAAGAAACCAAGCATTAGCTCGTGATTTCTTATCAACCCACTGCCCCTGCGGAATAACATAACAAGATTTAGCGAACGACTGAAAAGGCTCTAAGAGTTGTTGAGCCCACTCGTTTGAACAAGCGAATACGGTAAGTAGAGTGTGCTTAGCTGGTAAAGCCTCTTGTATATAGCTAAACATCACACTTTCAGGCGGTGCAAACGTCGTTTCTACGGCGTAACTCAACGCTGCCAAGGGCAATAGAGAAGAAGAGATAGGATGATCGATTCTATGTTGCGATACGGACAGCCAATTATCTGGCACTAAAACAATTATTCGCGACGTGCTGGGCGCACTCTTCAGCGACAAGGTTTGCTGAATCGTCTTTAATTGATGAGAATCAGGGATCGTATCGTCGCTGACAGACATCGAATCAGCAAACCTGACAGTCTCGGAAGAATCGAAGTAGAGGCATTTTTGAGCCGAATAGACAGCCACAGAATAGGTAGGTATTAGCTTCATCATTCATCCTTGAAATAGTAAGCAATAGTGTATGGTTTTCAGTTTGGCTTCTGCGCCAATTTTTAACAAGATAACACGATTTGATACAAAGTTAACCGCCTATTCTTTGATCATCTTAGGTATAATGCCATTTTTTCATCCAGTATTAATTAGGCTTATATGGCTAAGACATTCAAGATACTCTTTTTTCTCGGGCTCTTTGGAACCTTATGCGCGATTGGAATCACATATGCAGTTTATTACAGCGTCAAAGATCGCATTCCTACTGTTGCCGAACTAAAAGACATTGAGTTACGCATTCCATTACGCATCTATACTGCGGATAACCAACTCATTGGTGAGTTTGGTGAACAACGTCGTACCCCCATTAGTTATGCTGAAATCCCTCAAGGTTTAGAACAAGCTATTTTAGCGGCAGAAGACACCAATTTTTATCATCACCCTGGTGTCGATATTCTCGGGTTAGGGCGAGCCGTGATGCAATTGATCACCACCGGACAAAAACAAGGTGGTGGTAGTACGATCACCATGCAGGTTGCCAGAAACTATTTCTTGTCATTTGAACAAACGTACATTCGGAAGTTTACTGAAATATTCATTGCCCTAAAGATGGAGCGCGAACTCAGTAAACACGAAATTCTTGAGCTTTATGTCAACAAAATCTACTTGGGGAATCGCGCTTATGG
>CAXBGJ010000382.1:0-1656 GCA_963975045.1 uncultured Marinomonas sp.
TTTCGGTTCCGACGATTTCAGGAGAATTACTTTTAGCGGAAGCCATTGCGGAATTTTGCCAGAAATACCCTAATATCACGGTGGACATGCGCCTTGAAAATGATTTTGTAGACTTGGTGGAAGAAGGGCTTGATCTTGCTATTCGCACCGGCAAACTTGAAGATTCGAGTTTGATTGCCAAGCCTTTGATTCAATCTAATTGGGTGGTTTGCTGTTCACCGAGCTATCTTAAAAAACATGGCGACGTTTCAAGCCTAGACACACTAAAAGACCATAATTGTTTGGCTTATACCTACCAAGCGCAAGGGTCTTTTGATTGGCGCTTTACAAAAAACGGCATTGAAGAAAGTGTTCGTATCAGCGGCAGTTTTGCGACCAATAACGCCCAAGCTTTACGCAAAGCCGCCTTGGCGGGTTTCGGTATCGTCTATGTTCCGCGTTGTTGTGTGTATGAAGACTTGCGACAAGGCAAGCTGGTGGCTATTTTGCCCGATTATCAACCGCGACGACTTGGTGTTTACGCCATTTATCCTTTTACCAAGTATTTGCCAGAGAAGTTAAAGTTGCTGATAGAGCACATTAAACAGGCTTATCAGGATAAGAAAGAATATTTTTAATAGGATCTCTTGAAGAAGGGGACTTTTCATTTAACTGTTTTGTCATTATTCTTGCTGTCTATTTAATCGCTTTTACGATGGAAATGCTTATGTCGGGTCAAGGTTCTGGAGGCAATGTACTTGCCGCACTTTGTAGTGTTTTTGTTCCTGGATTAGGTCAGTTGGTTCAGGGGCGTATTTTTATGGCGCTGTTCTTTTTTGTAACGGTCTTTGTGAGCTATGCATTAGGGGCAACGGTGATTTTGTTCTTTATGTGGTTGGTTGGCGGTATATTGCATCTTTGGTCAATTATTGATGCTGCGCGCTTTTCTAGATTGCGCACGGTTTTATAATAAGATAACCAGCTAAGTGAGTAAGAAAGGAAAAAAGAGCAGGTAGTCAAAGACTACCTGTTGAGTTGCTTTTTATTCGCGCAGTTTTGAGAGATGTCATCATTAAGTGCATTGATCAGGTTATCTACGGCGCAGGTTACCATTTTAAGCCGTGTTTCTGTGGTTGCAGAGCCAATATGCGGAAACAAAACCGCGTTATCTAGTTTGCAAAGAGGTGAGCTGGCCGGTAGTGGTTCGACTTCAAATACGTCTAGCCCTGCGGCGCGAATGGTGCCATTGCTTAAGGCTTCGACAAGAGCGGCTTCATCGATCACTTTGCCACGAGAGCCATTGATGAAAATAGCGCTTTTCTTCATCATGGCGAATTCTTTCGCACCGATGAGACGTTCAGTTTGAGGTGTTAATGGCGTCATCACACAGACAAAATCGGATGTTTTAAGCAGTTCTTCCATGTCCATATAGGTGGCGTTCAAATCTTGTTCAGCGTCCGGTTTACGATTTCGGTTGCTGTACTGAATTTTCATATCAAAACCAAAATGCCCACGTTTGGCGATGGCGTAACCAATACGACCCATGCCAATGATGCCGAGGGTTTTACCATGTACATCCGTGCCGTAAAGCGCTTCGCCTACGTTGCTGGTCCAGCGGCCTTCTCGCACCATGGTTGATAATTCGACAGCGCGGCGAGCCGTACACATAATGAGTGT
>CAXBGJ010000383.1:0-1621 GCA_963975045.1 uncultured Marinomonas sp.
GCCAGCACGGCCAGCATACGCGTGGTATCACCTTGCGTTGGCGTGACTCGGTGAATGGCGTTTCGACCACGAAATAGCACTAAGGCACCCGGTTCGATCGCCAATTCCTTGACCTTTTTTTGCCCCGCAAGCACTTCACTCACGCCACTGTAATTCATTTCACCTGCGTCGGCGTCACGCATGTTTTCAATGTATTCAAACACACCGCCAGCTTGAGGTTTTTGAATTAACAAGGTAATGGCAAAAGACGAATTATCGAAATGCCAACCTAACTCTTGTCCTTTGCTGGCATAGTGCAAATTGATAGAAGAAAGAGAGTCGGCGTAGTTATAAAGTGACTCTTCGTCTAACACGCTGGCAAGAAACGCCCGAAACAAAGGCGCATCATAAAGCTGTCTCAGTGGCGATGCTAGGTCGATTTGGTCATCGGTAATGCAGCCTTTGGATGAACTGATTTGTTTGTTTCTCGCGTGTTCAGCGTCGTAATTTGGATCGACATTGGTTAAGTAAACGTTATGAGTTGATTGAGTAAACCAAGCGAGATTTGTCTTCGCTTCCCCTTCTTCTATGATGGCTTGAATGGTCTTATTGTTCAGAAAATTTGGCAAAACCAGCGCACCATTTTCTGCCAGTGTCTTTTTACACTCGGCTCTAAAGTCATTGCTTTCAATAGGGTAGGCGGCTTTATTCATCAGATCTGATAATGACATTAGTGTTCCCCTTTGTTTTTTTGATCTTTTAATCGCTTTTAATAAGACATAGGATGAGGTTCAGACTAGTAAAGTTTGCCTTGTCGTTAAATCAATATTTTTTGTATTTATTGTTAAGTATTTCTTAATGATAAAAAAGAAAAGCAATTTGTTTGAGTGTCATATTCCCTAACATTGAAAAAGCAGCTTGATACTATTATGTTGAAATTGCCCAATTTAAACAGCTTGATCACCTTTATCAATGCGGCACAATCCGGCAACTTTGCGAAAACCGCGAAGGCATTGTGCATAACGCCAGCGGCGGTTAGCCAACAAATAAAGCAGCTTGAATCGCACGTCGATGCATTGCTGTTTAACCGATCTAAGCTGGGCGTAGAACTGACACAAGCTGGCCATCAATACCTGTATTTTGCCAATCAAGCGATCGAAAGCCTACAACGTGGACAAGCCAGTTTAGACCAACTGAAACCGCAATCTATTTTCACCCTACACACACTGCCATCGGTGGCGAGCTTATGGCTAATGCCCAAAGTGCTGCAAATAATGGAACAGCACCCAGACCTAGAAATTCGTGTAGAAGCGAGTCATTCCTCGGTGGATTTCAGCCTGAGCCGATGTGACGCGTCTATTAGCTTTGGTAAACAAGACACGTCCCTAAACCACGACTTCCTTTTCCAAGACGACGTACACCTAGTTGCTAGCCCTTCTTTGATTAACGGAATAGCGCAGGGGGATTTAGATGCCTTGCTTGAAAAACCAATGATTCATATTGATTGGGGAGACGACAACGCGTTTTTACCCAACTGGCAAGATTGGCTAACCGCCGCGGGTTACCCGCATCGACAACCCAACAAAGGCCCACAATTTAACCTTTCCAGCATGGCCATCGACGCCGCCATACAAGGCAAAGG
>CAXBGJ010000384.1:0-1617 GCA_963975045.1 uncultured Marinomonas sp.
GAGGTTTTGATGTTGTTAGAATATGAAAAAAGGGCAGAAGCCCTAATGCCAGTCAGTTAAGCTAACTGGCATTTTTCTTTTTATGAGGGTATTTAGATGGTTTGGGTTTCACCCAGCGGGGATATTTTCTATCTTCCCGCCTCGTCGGAAGTTTGAATAAGAGCAGGGTTTTAAGTAAATGATCCCAATGCATAGGAATATTACCGGGGCTCATTATTGATATTGACGAAAAATACTGAACCACTGCCATCGAACTACTCGAGAAACTCAGCTGATTTGGCCATATACCTGTTTCTTTCGCCGCCATCGTCATAATTCTTCGTATTAAATTATAGGCGAGTAATACGCCCCATAGCTCTTGGCGAACCATATCAGGACGCTTACTTCTCAAATGGTATGCACTATTAAGCATCGTTTGTTTTATTTCCCTAAACCCGAGTTCTATCTCCCATCGATGGCAGTATAACTCAACAATTTCGTTGCCAGGAAACCGCAATCTATCTGTCATTGACGTTAATATGCGATAGCTTTTACCCTTTATTGTTTTACTGATTAATCTGGCGTTAATGATTTCAGGTACATCTGGAAAATTCTTTTGTGCATGCTTTGTTGTTTTCAATGCAATGATATGGTCATTTTTACCAACCGATGTGATAATTTCATACTGTAAGTCCGGTCTTGCTGGGATCAACCAATGTCGATCACTCCCCGTTTGGTGCCAACGATTAAGCATCCCAAGTGAATAATATCCTTTATCAAACATAGTAAGAGAGTTATCAGGTGTGCGTTCAATCAAACGCTCAGCTAGCTTCATTTCATTCGTTTTGTAATTATCAAACTCACTACTGAGTAGTTGATGACTGGTAAGCTCCATATGGCAGACCATACGGATTTGTGGAAAGGCTGTGTCACCATATTGGTTGCTGCCAGAAGAAAATGCTTTACGATTATCTGGGGTGTCAGGTGTTCGCCAGACCACACCGTCCACAGCCAATAGGTTCAAACCATTCCATGTTTCAAATTCGTGTTGTTTATACATTGCTTGTGCAGATTTATTGAAGACTTGTTTAACCGAATCATCGCCTAAGCGTTGTCTGGCTTGAACCATAGCACTGGGAGCAACAAGCTGACTCTTGCCAGGTAACATGATGTCTAACTTAGTGGCGATATTCCAAACAGACTCTTTTCTAAATAAAGCCATACCAATCACTGACCATAAAACCGCTTCCAGTGGTAGCCTACGTTTGCGAACCGTAGCAATGCCAGCCTTTTCAAAGCCTTGTTCAATGATTTCAGGAGAAAGGATTTCTGATAGTTTTTCGAAGGTATGGTATCGGTTACTTTCTTCAAGTGTCGTCTGTAGTGCTTGTTCAATATTCACAAAAAAATCCGTAGTTAGTTACCTAACTACGGATTTTGCATGATCTTTTGGATCGGTCAACCGATCGTTATCTTAACTGATCGGCATTAGGCAGAAGCCCTTTTTTAAATATCCAGTTAATTAATCAGTTATGATCATTAAACTTTAGGTATGCGAATTTTCTTTTCTTCAGATTGGCGATAAATAACTAAGGTTTTACCGATCACTTGCACTTTAGTTGAATTTGTTTCACGACA
>CAXBGJ010000385.1:0-1537 GCA_963975045.1 uncultured Marinomonas sp.
CGCGTGTCCACATCAACACGCGTTCCATTTGTGGTCTCATTCTTACTGCTATCAGCGTGAAAGAAATCACCGACATTTAACAACACCCCCAATTCTGCATCACCTACTCTTTGAGCAAGTCGATCAGTTGATTCAAGAAGAACCTGGCTTGCAATTTTTACGTCCCAATCGTCATCGTCTAATTTAGTCTCCGAATCAGCGAGCATCCCAAAGTGGTGGTCGCCCAAAATGTACATTGCGAGGTAATCAGAGTTTACTTTGTCCGGGCCTTTAACTGGCGATTTAAACCCGCTTAGATCGTCCTTAATCCCTTCGATCATTAAAGCCAACCGCTCTTTTAGACTTTTCTTTTGCGGCTCTTGTATGTGCCATTGCAGCGCAACAGTGCCATCCTCTTTGTAAGCTGTTGACACTCGCTTGGTTTCAAACCCTGCCGCTGTTTGGTGGGTTAAATCTCTATGTGGAGCTATACCACCTCTTGCCGCCTTTTCTTCCAAGCGATTAATCATCTTATCAACTGATCGCCTGTTTACTTTTAAAAGCTGGGCCGCTTTGCTTGCCGAACCTTGACTAATCACCGCATCAATTACTTCACGCTGTCTGTCGCTTTCAGCAAATTCTTTTAAAACTCTAGGGTCTGCTTTTTCATTTAACATTATGTCACCTGCTGGGTTTTTAGTTTTTGGTATTCGCACTCTCTCGGAATTGACAACATAACTCCATTGTCGATACCCCAATGATATACATTGTCCATAAAATGCACCATTTCACCTACGTCTAAATCTCTCGTTTTTTTTACTTGATTCTCAATCTCCGTCTTGCCAATCTTTATTGTTTCAACTCCTAAAAAGCGGCTCTTCATCATTAACTTCATGTTTTCTGGACAAGCTGTTGGAATTTTTGCTATAAAATGCTCCGACATTTGCTTGCACCACGAATGAAATAGCGCGTTCTGGCTAGTCGTTCGAGGGTTTTTATAATGCGTTAATTTAAGACAAAGCGGGATTGAGTAATCCCACTCCCGAATCCGCTTCAAGATAAAAGGTATCTGCTTTTCTGCGTGTTCTAAATTATTAATTTTGTTGTTATCGCCTTGACTCATATTAAACTTCTCCTATAAAAGTCATTTTTACAGCGGCTGATGTATTGCTCATGAAATAACCCCCTGTGCGTTCTTTAAATCACCATCATAATAATAGCCAATAACTCTTAAATAGTAAGCCTTCATCATTTCAAGCTCTTCACCCTGCAGCCAACTAACGTCGCCCATCTGCATCTCTATCGTCTTAGAGCGCAAGCTATCAGCCTTCCTGTAGCTCTTCACCATCGGTGAGCCGCCTTGATTTTGCGCTTTTTTTAACCAAGAATTAATAAATTTTTTAATGCCTTTCGGAGTTTTGCGTCTTGTCGGGTTCGCGTCAAGCCAAGACTCCATTGCTGCTAATTCTTGATGTACGTCAACCTTCGGGTACGCTCTCTGCCAAGCAATTACGTCAGCATCCTCAGTTTGATAGATGTTGCCAGTAATTAGCATCAT
>CAXBGJ010000386.1:0-1532 GCA_963975045.1 uncultured Marinomonas sp.
GCACTCTGATGGCCACCTACATGGGTGATAAGATTATGCTTGAAGATGAAAATGGTCGTGTGGCGCATGTCACCATTGCCGATGTTAAGCAATCTAATGGTGTTATTCATGTGATTGATGCAGTGCTTTTACCTAAGCAATAAAACGAGACGGTAGTACCACAGCCTATTACTCTAATTATAAAAATACCTGGTTTCTATTGTTGTAGAAACCAGGTATTTTTTTATTTTTAAATGTGATTTTCGACTACGTGCTTTGTATCAAATGAAATCTAAGTCTTTATAGGGTTTATTCAGAAGCGCTGGTTAGGTGCTGTCTAGGTTTGGCTAAATCAGTTGGCTTCTTCGTTTCTTAGCGTTAGTACTTCGTAGCCTATTTTTGTGACCAGAATAGTGTGTTCCCATTGTGCTGAGAGTTTTTTGTCGGCGGTGACCACGGTCCAGCCGTCTTTTTTGGTTTTTGTCTTGGCTTTGCCTTGGTTTATCATTGGCTCAATGGTAAACGTCATGCCTTCTTCCAAAACAAGCCCTGTTCCTGCTTTGCCGTAATGCAATACTTGAGGCTCTTCGTGCATTTCGCGACCTATGCCGTGACCACAATATTCTTTTACCACAGAGTAGCCTTTGCTTTCGGCTAAGGTCTGAATGGCGGCGCCAATATCGCCTAATGTTGCGCCAGGTTTTACCTTTTTAATTCCCGCCCACATTGCAGCGTAGGTGTTTTTAACGAGGCGTTTTGCGATCGGGTTGGCATCGCTCATGACGTACATTTTACTGGAATCGGCGATAAAGCCATTCTTTTCTAAGGTAATGTCTAGATTCACAATGTCTTTTGCTTTGAGGATCTGAGTTGCTGAAGGAATGCCGTGGCAAACGACGTCATTTATTGAGGAATTGAGTACGAACTCATAGCCGTATTGCCCTAGACTTGCGGGTCTGGCATTGAGTGTATGGCGAATAAAGTCGTCGACTTTGTCGTTAATTTCTAAGGTTGACATGCCTTCTTTTACGACGTCATCTAACATGTGAAAGACGTCTGCCAGCAGCTTTCCCGATGCGCG
Source organism: uncultured Marinomonas sp. (assembly GCA_963975045.1). GTDB lineage: Bacteria > Pseudomonadota > Gammaproteobacteria > Pseudomonadales > Marinomonadaceae > Marinomonas. Next base: position 1,061 of record CAXBGJ010000386.1, read on the forward strand.
CATTAATTCAATTTCATCTGCGGTTTTAATTTGTACTTGCATACTACTTCACCATTTTTAATGGCGTTTCGAGATTGGCGTTTGCCAGTTCATTGGCAATGAGTTCTGAAAAAGTCAGGCTCGGATTGAGTTCGGCTAAGCGTCCCATCTTCATCCAGAATTCGGCTTGCGCGTTGATAGAGCGAGACATGACGTGGCAGCTTTTGCGAATGTCGTCGTGAAGGTCGTCGGAAATTTTGATGATACCCATGATATATGATCCGTATATGAATTATATACGGATCATATATTCTGTGCTGCCGTGTTTCAAGCAGTTTTTACTGTGGGTTTTGAAACTGGACTTAGTGAAATAAGTCTTTGATCAGTTTAATGCCTTCTTCTTGTCCGCCTTTGTTGTATGCATCCAATAGCGCAGAACCAAGAATAGCGATGTCGGCTTTGCCAATTAACTGTTCGATTTGCGCTCGTTCTC
>CAXBGJ010000387.1:0-1503 GCA_963975045.1 uncultured Marinomonas sp.
TCATCCATCAATAAAATGTCTGGGTTCAATAACAAGGCGCGAATAATGCCGACACGTTGTTGCATGCCGCCGGACAATTCGTCCGGCATCTTGTCTGCAAACTGCGTTAAACCTGCCATTTCTAGCAGCTCGTTTGCACGTTTTTCGTCATTGGCGGAATAGCGGCCATATTTGTGTTTTAAAGGAAACAAAACGTTTTTGCGTACCGTCAGCCAAGGTAATAAATTGGCCTTTTGAAAAACGATGCCCACATCGTCGCGAGGTTCGGTTACTGGAAGGTTAAACACCGACACTTGACCATGGGATGGAATCAAAAGACCCGCCACCATACGTAAAAGAGTCGATTTACCGCAACCAGAAGGTCCAACTACCGCAACGAATTCGTGACGGTGAATATCAAGATCAATATCTTGCACCACCATCGGTGCGTCAGGGTGTGGGTCATATTTATGACCCACACCTTTCATGCTCACATAAGCGGCTTTTTTGTCGTCGGAAGTGTTTTCTAAAACATTATCCATTCAGCCATTACTCCGGTACAAAATTGCTGTTTACAGTCGTCGCTGGATCGAGAGCGTCTATTGTTAAGCCATTTGCTTCTGCCACGTATTCCCATGTTTTTTGAATGCGTGCTGGTGTGAAATGGCCAAAACCATCTTCTTTTGTAACATCGTTATAAACCAAGTTGTTGATGCTTTTGAGCTGAGCAGAAACAATGGCGGCATCCACTTCTGGCACCATTTTATGAAGATCTTCACCGGCTTTATCTGGGTACTGATAAGAAAATTCAATGGATTTAGCAAAGGCTTTAATAAAGCGTTTCGCTACGTCTGGACGTTCTTCTAGAAAACGCTCAGAGGCTAAAAGAGAAGAACTGTAAAGCGATAAACCAGAGTTAGACCATGGCATTTCAATAATTTCTTTGCCTGCACCTTCAGCTTGAGCTTTGAACAACGCCGTATTTGTTACCCATGCGATGATAGCGTCTGTGTTGCCTGTGATCATCATTGGAGAAAGCGCACCTGGATCGGATTTTACTAACTGAATATCGCTTTCTTTTAGGCCATTTTGTTTTAAGACCAGAGGCAGAAAGGCATTTGACGAAGTGAAAGGTGACGTGGCGATTTTTTTGCCTTTCAAATCTTTAATCGACTCGATACCACTGCTTTTTAAAACGAAAAACGCATGAGGTGCTTGAGTGAAGTAAGGAAGCACCGCCACAACAGGAACATCGTCTTGTGCTCTTGCTGCCATCAAAGCCCCAATATCCGAACTACCGATATCAGATTGACCCGTTGCCATTTTCGTCAAGGCATCGGTAGAACCACGACCGCTGGCAATCTTGACTTCTAGATCTTCATCGGCAAAAAATCCTTGTTGAATACCCACATAAACCGGTGCTTTATCGCCACCTGGTAACCAATCTAATTGAAAGGTCACCTTGTCTGCTGCTATGACAGAAGTACTTGCGATCAGACCGGCTAATAGAGAAAGACGAAAAGT
>CAXBGJ010000388.1:0-1500 GCA_963975045.1 uncultured Marinomonas sp.
ATCAGAAAGGGATGTGTAAACAGCCAAGTTGTACTACCTATTTATTATCAAAAAAAGGACGCGAGTATGAAAGCGCCTATGCTCCACAATAAGCAATGAAAGGTCAATTCGTTCTGTCTAAATCCGTCGCTTATTCCGTATATTTGTTTTGTGTTTTCAACCTCACTGACCTACCCATCGAGATATTTCTTCACAAAGTGACAACAGAGTTTGAAAATGAAATGTGTATACTTTGTGCAAAAGAACAATAAACCAGACCATATGAGGCTTTAATGGACGACAGAAACGATCAAAAAAACATACTGATTCCCGCAACATATCGACTACTCGCCGTCACCCTGTTAAGCAGTATTATTTACACCATTTTATTCAATGTTTATTCGACTCCTTTTACTATCCATGCCTTTCAGCCCGGCATTATTTTCTTTTTGCATTTTACGCTGCTCATTTACTTATATAAAAATCCTATAAGAAGAGTCCATCGTGTCATCAATGCCTATGGCGCAGTCATGCTCTTTACCACAGTGCCAAACACCTTGTACTTCACTATTAGCGCTTGGCAAGGAGACTGGCGCTTTGTAGACACCTTTCCACCGTTTTCAGGAATGATCATTTTAACCACCGCATTAATGATGCTGATGCTGCCTGAAAAATATAACAAATTAGCCGTCATCACTTTGATTTTAAACGCCTTTCCCGTGCTTCTATTTTTGCTGACTCACCAAGAAGAGCTTCAAACACCCAGAGGGTATGATCTATTGTTTCTTTTTGGTCCTGCCAGCCTGTTGATTTTGCTGATCGTCCCTTACCAGCGTGGCATCAATAATCACATGAACAAAATCGTTTTTGATTTACAGCACTCACAACAAGCCGCCGAACGAGACTTTTTAACCGATGTGTACAATCGTCGAGGCTTTGAAGGCTGGCTAAACAACGTCAATCCAAGCACGAAAGCCTGTGTATTACTGATGGACATTGATCACTTTAAAACGGTTAATGATCGCTTTGGGCACTCGATCGGCGACAGAGTCTTGATCGAATTCGCCTCTCGTTTACGCACTGTTTATCAAGGTAAATATGGATTAGCACGATGGGGTGGCGAAGAGTTTCTTATTGTCATACTCAATCCTAAGGCCAATAAAACCAACCTCATTGCCGAGCTTTTCAGAAGCGCTATTAACCAGCTGCCTTACAAAGACGTTGGTAAAGTAACGGCCAGTATTGGGGTATCACACATTAATGAGATCAAACACTTTTCTACCATGGTAGAAGAAGCCGACAAAGCTGTTTATTTCGGCAAAGACAATGGTCGAGATCAAGTTGCCTTATACAGCGACATCCTAGAAAAACGTCAAGACAACGCCGATTAATTCGGCTTTAGACTGCAAAACGCATCACAAACACATAGAATAGACCTCATATTTGCCGATCAATAAAGAGGTCTTATTTTGGCTACGGATTCAACAACACAAACATCCCCAATGGTCTTGGTAGACGGTT